>JAOTYW010000131.1 GCA_029861705.1 Flavobacteriaceae bacterium | reverse complement strand
AATTTTCATTCATGACCAATGCAATGCGCTTACTCCCACCTTCTATTAATTTTTTAGTGGCCATATAGCCGGCTTCCTCATCATTAATTGTGATCTTATCGCATTGTATTTGATCCGTTACCCTGTCGAAAAGCACCAGGGGTACTCCCTGATCGACCACACTGATTAGATGTGAATATTCTCCTTTCTTTTGTGTTTCAGCAGCAAGGGACATGATGTAGCCGTCAATACTGCCATTGGCGAGCAATTCCATATTGATCACTTCTTTGTCAAAAGATTCATCAGAAATACAAACAATAACATTATACCCTTTGGCATTAGCATATTTTTCGATCCCCCGGAATACAGTAGTAAAAAAATGGTGAACAATGTCAGGAATGATCACCCCAATGTTTTTTGTCCGCCTGTTCTGCAGGCTAATGGCAATATTATTCGGTCGATAATTATACAGTTGAGCAAAAGCCTGGATCTTCTCACGCGTATCCAGGCTGATCTCTGTGCTGTTTTTCAAGGCTTTGGATACAGTAGAAACAGAGACATCCAATTCTCTGGCAATTGTTTTGAGGGTGATTTTCTTTTTCAATGTTTAAAAGTTACTATTCCGCTTATTTGCGTAAGTAAAGAAGAGACGTTCTTAGGCTCTGCTAGATATCTAAAAAATCCGCTCATATTTGGGATATATCAAAAAATACTATATTTGTCCAGCTTAACGGCAGAATTACCCCATATAATTTAGGATTACTAGATATTTTGGTTATTCAAAATGATGGGTCAAAATTACTAAAAGTTATTAACACGAAACCGTTTTCGTAGCCCAAAAATAGTGCATTTATAGGCTGCGAAATAGAATTGTGCTATGTTTAACACTTAGAATTAAATTAACTAAACTTAAAATTAACGATTTATGAAGTTTACGCTACTTAAAAGCCTATTACTGGTTGGAGCTCTTTTGAGTTTTGGATTGGTTCAGGCCCAAGACGTATCCGGTAATGTTTCTGATGCAAATGGTCCGCTGCCTGGGGCCAGTGTTGTAGTTAAAGGAACCACCAATGGTACACAATCTGATTTTGATGGTAATTATACTTTAAATAATGTAGCAGGGGATGCCACACTGGTATTTAGCTATATTGGGTATAGTACTGTTGAAGTACCTGTAAATGGGCAATCGACTATTAATATAGTCCTTGAAGAAGATGCTGAGGCATTGGAAGAGGTTATAATTATTGGTTATGGTACCACAACAGTAAAAGATGCAACTGGATCGGTAACTTCCGTTTCTGCTGATGATTTCAACGGAGGGGTAATTGCTTCTCCTGAACAATTGATCCAGGGTAAATCTGCCGGGGTTAACATTCAGCAAACTAGTGGTGAGCCGGGTGCTGGTATTAACATTAACATTCGGGGATCATCCTCAGTACGGGCCAATAACAATCCGTTGTTTGTTGTAGATGGTATCCCTCTTTCCGGAGATAATACAACACCATCAGGTGATACCGGACTAGGGAGTAGTGCTGTCAGAAACCCGTTAAACTTCTTAAATCCTCAGGATATTGAAAGTATCTCAATTTTGAAAGATGCTTCGGCCACTGCGATCTATGGGTCCAGGGGTTCCAACGGTGTTGTGATCATTAAGACTAAAAGCGGTAGAAGCCGAACAGCTGGAAACTGGGACTTCTCCTCTACCTTGAGTCTTTCCACACCAGCCAATGAGTATGATCTGTTAAACCCTTCTGAGTTCTTAGCAGCTGTATCACAATTTGGTGGGGATCCGGATGCTGTAAATTTTGGAGCCAATACGAATTGGCAGGATTACATCACAAGATCAACAGCATCTCAAAGCCAAAATCTATCTTATTCAAATAATTACGGAGATGGGAATGTAAGAGCAACCTTTGGGTATACAACTCAATACGGTGTTGTTGAAAAAACAGATCTTGAGCGAATCACAGGTCGTTTAAACATTCAACATCGCTTCTTTGATGACAAGCTTGCATTAGCATTGCAATCCTCTATCTCACGTGTTAATGATGAGACTGCACCTTTAGCAGGTGGAGCTGGTTTCCGTGGAGATGTACTTGGTGCGTCCTATTCTGCTAACCCAACATGGCCTTTAGATCCTGATTTTGAGCCTGGTGGAAGTTTAATCCATCCTCAAAATTTCTTGGTTAATACGCAGAACCGTTCTGTAACGGATCGTATTTTGGTCAATGGTTCAGCCGAATATAGCTTTACACCTGAGTTAAAAGGTAAAGTTAATGTTGGTTATGATCTTGCCGAAGGTCAGAACACTTCCGTTCTGGGTGGAAACATTAATGGATTAACCGGTATTCAGAACCAGGGATTTGGTGTCTACAATACGCTCGAAAGAGAGAGCTATTTATTAGAAGGTACCCTGAACTATAATAAAGATTTCGGAGATGACAATCTTCAGGTACTGGTAGGGTATTCTTTCCAGGATTTCCGAACCAAGGGACGAAATGCCGCAGGTCGTGGATTTGGTACTACCGATCTCAATCAAATGGGTAGAGACCTTCGCGGTACTGTAAATGCAGCCGGAAATACAATTTCTGGGCGTTATCAGCAGTACTTTTACGGTTCCAATACAACTAATTTAATTGTCAATCGTCTATTACCTAATGTTGTTGCCGGTGAGGAAGCTGGTAATAACTTTGTGCGGAAGGTACAGGGAATAACAGCCGATACGTTTGATAATACGGATGAAATTCAATCGTACTTCGCACGTGTTAACTATAACTTGAATGACAAGTATTTATTTACAGGGACAATTCGTGCTGACGGTTCTTCCCGTTTTGGCCCGGATAACCAATATGGGTACTTCCCCTCAGGTGCATTTGCCTGGAAGATAAGTGAAGAAGATTTCGTAGGAGATAATGTATCTACGCTAAAACTTCGACTGAGTGCTGGTCTAACTGGTAACCAGGATGGTCTTGGTTATGGAAATTTCGTAGCGCGTCAGCGATTTGGTGGATTGGGAATTGAGAATGACTCGTTTGTGGTCAATCAAAATGGTCTTGCCATCGTTGCAACCGATGTGCCTGATTTGAAATGGGAAGAAACACTCAACTTTAACGTTGGTTTTGACTTTGGTTTCAACCTTGATCGTTTGACCGGTAGTATTGATGTCTATCGCAGCGAGACTGTTGATCAGTTACTTCGACTTCCTCCTCCTGCTCCGGCAGTTGACCCGTTCCAGTTTGGAAACTTTGATGCTTCCATCCTGAATCAGGGTATTGAATTTGCACTGGCCTATGATTTCATCCAGTCCGAAAATTCTACGTTCTCTGCGGCTTTCAACATCGCATATAATGAGAATGAAGTACAGGATTTTGGTGGAGCAATCAATACAGGTGCAGTTAACGGACAGGGTCTGTCCGGTGCTTTTGCACAACGTTTGGAATCAGGGCGATCCATTTTTAGCTATTACATGGCCATCTTCGAAGGCTTCGATAGCAACGGATTCCCAATTTATCAAGATGTGGATGGGAATGGTACTGGAGATCCAATTGGAGATCAGACATTCATAGGCGAAGATGCCCTACCTGATGTAACAGCTGGGCTATCCTTAAACTATAATTACAAAAATTGGGATGTATCAGCTTACCTAAATGGTCAGTTCGGTTTCTCAGTATATAACAACACAGCGAACGGTTTATTTACCTCAGGTTCTATAACCAACGCACGTAACGTTACACCTGATGTAGTTACGAGCGGTGAAGGTGCTGGTGCCTCTGCTGATGTTTCAACACGATTCTTGGAAAAAGGTGATTTTGTTCGTTTGCAAAACGCAACCATTGGGTACAATGTACCTCTTAGTAGTGACGGTATCTTAACCGCTTTGCGCGTATCTGTAACAGGCCAAAACCTCTTTTTGATTACGGATTATAGTGGTTTAGATCCTGAAATTACGGTTGCCACTGGTGATCTAGGTTCAGGAGTGCCATCTCGAGGAATCGATTGGTCAGGATTCCCGAACCCAAGAACAATAACATTCGGACTTAATGCGTCATTCTAAAAAATTGTTTATCATGAAAAGAATTCAATTCAAAGTAATTTTATTAGCATTCTTGGCAGTTGCCGGATTTGTTTCCTGTACGGACCTGGAGATCGAAGAAACAGATTCGATCATCACTGAAGGGTTCCAGGGATTGGCAGATCCGTCATCAACTGTTGACGAATTGTATAACAGATTAAACGGCCAATATGGAAACCAGAGTAATTGGTTTGCTTTACAGGAAGTAACCGCAGATGCGGCCATCATCCCTACCCGGGGAACAGACTGGGGGGATAATGGTGAATGGAGAAATTTGCATAACCACGGTTGGAATAGTGAGCACCCACAGATTGGAACGATTTGGAACGACTTTAATGCGAATCAGCTTATTGCTTCACAGGTATTAGATTCTCGAAGTAACCCAACAGCACAAAATGTTGGAGATGCAAGCTTTGTCAGAGGACTTAGTATGTGGCTTATCCTTGACAATTTTGGGCAGATCCCATTTAGAGATGTAACGCTTCCTTCTTCTGCATTGCCGGAAGTACTTTCGGGTCAAGCTGCGCTTGACTTTATCCTTGCAGATATAGATACTGCTATCTCAAATTTGTCTAGTCTTGCAGCTGGTCAAGGAGCGGAGGCTACTTTCCGTGCCAGTAAAGAGGCAGCAAAGTATTTAAAAGCCAAAATACTTCTTAATAAGCACATATATTTAGGAGGAACTCCTGATTCTGGTGACATGTCGCAAGTAATGTCTTTGGTTGATGATATTGCCGCTCAGGGATATGATCTAGAGACTATGAATTACTACCAGATCTTTAGAGAAGGTGCCGATACTGAAACAATTTGGTCACTAAAATCTGCTGTTGGTAACCGTATCTTTAATGGTTTACACTATAATTCCACTGCCCTAGGAGGCGGGGGTTGGAACGGTTTCAGTACACTTGCTGAATACTATGATCTTTTTGAAGGTGATGCTGATTTTAATCGCTTTGATGCCGATTTAGTGACTCCAATTGATGGTCAGGAAGATCGTCGCGGTGGTGTGCCTCCCGCAGGTACTCCATACACAGGTGATCCTGAGACTGAGGACTTAGATGGATTTGAAAATGGATCTAACGTTGGTTTCGGATTCCTGATCAACCAGCAGTACGCATTGGATGGTACACCATTACAAGACCGTGCCGGTGCGCCGCTTACATTTAAGCGCGACTTTGTTGATGGTACGGGATCTCCAAGTTTTATCAATAACGATGAAACGACAGGTATCCGTTTTATGAAGTACAATCCGCGTTATGGTGCTTTCCGTAGTCATGAGATTGTATTTAGATATGCCGATGCTCACTTAATGAAAGCAGAAGCAATGATGAGAAGTGGTGGTGATCCAACGGCTCTTGTAAATGAGTTGCGTGCCCTCCGTGGTGCGACACCCATCGGGTCTGTTACAGAGCAAGATCTTATCGATGAAAGAGGACGTGAATTAAACGCAGAGGTCTGGAGAAGAAACGATTTGATCCGTTTTGGACGGTATACAAGAGATTGGCTATTTAAGGAAGCTGCAGCCATAGGAAATACTGAAAAGCACTTATTTCCGATTCCAGCAGCTCAGTTGTTGGCAAATCCGAGTCTTGTACAGAACCCCGGATACTAAAATTAAATTTTAAGTTTAAAAAAAACCCTGTAGTTCGCACTACAGGGTTTTTTTATTTCCTTTATTTACAAAAACCTAATCCTCCGGCAGGGCTTCAAATGCAGCCCGCCTTTCCTCCATCCAGGATTGTATAGCACCAGGCTGTTGCATCATTGCACGTATTTCTTCCATAGCTTTCAGATGGGCTGTATCTCCTTTTTGAAACATTTCCATGCCGTGCTTCTTGCTCAGCTCTTCTATCTCTTCAAAAGTCTCGGCCTGAAAAGATTTTTCACAGGCGCCTCCTAATTGTTTGCAACTCATTGTTTTCATAACGCATATGTATTTCTATTATACAATTTATTAGCTGCGTGCACTATCTGAATACCCACCACATGACTAAGACAACAGCTATGATCACAAAGCTGTAGATCGTTTCTTTGTTTAGTTTGAAGAATTGGTCCCGCTTTTTTCTTTGGTGTTCACATACCATGCAATCCCAAAAACCAGTAAAAATTAAAGCGTAATTACAATAAAATCGAGCGTATGCAGAGTTCCCATTTGTCGGTATAGTTAGTTATGGCATTAAATATACTTATTTTCCTTACAGAATAAACAAGCTTGCATCCAGCCAAGGATATCAATAAGAAATAACTATGAAATTAGCACACAAATGGGTAGGATGGATGCCCTGCATAGGCTAATTTTGCGCAACAATAAAATTGGAGGAATCTATTGGATATCCGGCGATGAAGAAACCATTTCGTAGCCACCAGGTGATGAGTCCAATCTAAGTGGAATGCAAATCAGAATTACGTATGAGAATTGCCGATTTTAATTTCCTATGGCTACTTGTCCTGGGTATACTCCTGGTAGGCTGTTCAAATGAAGATAAAACTATTGAGCAGGAAGACAGCACCATTACCCTCTTTCAACTTTTATCACCGGCTAAAACAGGGGTCGATTTTATCAATCGGGTTGAAAATCAAAAAGACTTCAATATTTTCAAATACCGCAACTTCTATAATGGAGGCGGGATAGCTATAGGCGATATAAATAATGACGGCCTGGCCGATCTTTACTTTACCGGCAATATGGACGCCAACAAGCTCTATCTCAATAAAGGCGACATGACCTTTGAAGATATTTCCGAATCAGCGGGTATCACAGGTAACAAACCCTGGTCAACCGGCGTAACTATGGTAGATATTAATTCCGATGGCCTGCTCGACATCTATGTGAGCAATGCCGGAAATATGAAGGGAGACAACCACGACAACGACTTGTATATCAACAATGGCGACCTCACATTTACTGAAAAAGCCGCTGAATACAATCTTGCCAAAACAGGTTTTACAACACATGCTTCCTTCTTTGATTACGACAAGGATGGAGATCTTGACGCCTACATTCTCAACAACAGTAACATCCCGGTCAGTAGTCTGGGATATGCTGAACAACGTGAAGTTAGAGCTCAGGACTGGGAAGGTGTACCCGATATTTTTAAAGGTGTTGGCGATATGCTCCTGCGTAACGATGGAGGCACTTTTACCGATGTAAGTGAAGCGGCAGGGATATATGGCAGCCTTATCGGTTTTGGCCTGGGGATCATGGTGACAGATATCAATAAGGACCTTTGGCCGGACATCTATGTATCTAACGATTTTTATGAACGGGATTACCTCTACATCAACCAAAAAGACGGCACTTTTAAGGAGGAGATCAAGGAATGGACATCCCATCTGTCCCTTTCAGCCATGGGGATAGACATTGCCGACCTGAATAATGACGGACATTCCGAGATCTTTATAACAGACATGCTTCCGGAACCGGAGCAACGGGTGAAGTCAGTCATGGAATTTGATAATTACAATGTCTATAAGCTTAAACAAAGCAAGGATTTTTACCAGCAATTCATCCAGAATACCTTGCAGCTCAATAACGGGAATGGAACCTTTTCTGAAGTAGCCTATTACAGCGGAGTGGATGCCACGGACTGGAGCTGGGCCGGCTTACTTTTCGACATGGATAATGATGGCTTGCGCGATATCTTTATTACCAATGGGATCAATCACGATCTTACTGATCTGGATTTCGTGGATTTCTTTGCCAATGAGATCATTCAGAATATGGCCCTGACGGGCAGAAAGGAATCCATTGATTCCATCATTGCAACAATGC
>JAOTYW010000130.1 GCA_029861705.1 Flavobacteriaceae bacterium | reverse complement strand
ATTGCCTATATCCCGTGGGGTATTATGGAATTAAGGAAGCCAACCTAAAATGAGCAAAGGAGCGTAATTAGAAATGTTGTTGCTAGCTTGATTATTTCTTCTGAAAAGTACCGGGCTATTCCAAATAATTGAGATAGTAATGACAAGAACATTTTATTTTAAGCTTTGATAAGGGATTACTTATTTCATTTCATTTTAGTCGTCGGGTTTTTTCCCGTTTTTTCACAAGTAGATCTGATCCAAAATGTGTACAACAGGAATTCTACTTCGCTGAACGGAAGCTGGCACTATATCGTCGACCCCTACGAAAATGGATACTACAACTATCGCTTAATGCCTTTTGACCAACAGGAATCGCCGAACGCAGGGGCCTTTTTCCTGAACTCAAAACCGAAGAGTCCTTCGGACCTTATAGAGTATAACTTCGATATTATGGATACAATTCAGGTTCCCGGCGATTGGAATAGTCAAAAACCTGAATTACTCTATTACGAAGGAACTGTGTGGTACAAGAAGTCGTTTGATTATACTTTCACAAAAAGTCAGGGTCGACTCTTTCTTTATTTCGAGGCATCTAATTACAAGACGGAAGTCTATCTGAATGGCACGAAACTAGGGACACATATTGGCGGCTTTACGCCCTTTAACTTTGAGATCACTGACCTTGTAAAAGAAAAGGATAATTTCCTGATCGTCAAAGTAGATAATAAACGACTCAAAGAAGGGGTGCCAACTCTTAATACCGATTGGTGGAATTACGGCGGAATTACCCGGAATGTAAAGATCCTTGAAATGCCTGAAATTTTTATTCAGGACTATTTTATCCAACTCCATCCTGAAGATACGCAGTTATTGAAAGGTCATGTGCTTCTAAACGGCGAAGATCTGGATCGGAAAAAAATCCGAATTAGCATTCCCGGTTTGAACGTGGATCAGGTGATGAAAACCAATACTGCAGGCTATGTTACTTTTGAAATACAAGCCTTTGACATACAATATTGGTCCACAGCAAAGCCGTTCTTATACGATATCGTACTAGCAACGGATGACGATAAAATCAGGGATCAGATTGGCTTTAGAACTATAAGAACCAAGGGATCGCAAATCCTCCTAAATAATAATCCGGTATATCTAAAAGGCATTTCTATTCATGAAGAGAGTCCATTACACGGTGGCAGAGGATCCACTAAAGAAGATGCTGAACAGCTCCTGACCTGGGCTCAGGAATTGGGTTGTAATTATGTCCGTTTGGCGCATTATCCCCATAATGAGCACATGGTCCGACTCGCAGATCAAAAGGGGATCTTAGTCTGGGAAGAAAACCCGGTTTATTGGACGATCGATTGGGAGAATGAAGCTACCTACCAGAATGCAAAAAACCAGCTTGCTGAATTGATCGCACGTGATAAAAACCGGGCAAGTGTGATCATCTGGTCCATGGCAAATGAAACGCCCAATGTGCCTGCCCGAAATTCATTCCTCTCCAGGCTGGCAGAATTTACAAGGACGAAAGACGCCACCAGGTTGATTAGTGCAGCCCTCGAACAAAAGAGCTTTGAGGACGATCCCAATACGCGTACCATTGACGATCCCTTTGCTGATAAAGTTGATGTGCTAAGTTTTAACCAATATATCGGCTGGTACGATGGACTTCCGGAAAAATGCGGATTGATCCGCTGGAATATCAAACAGGATAAACCCGTCATTATCTCCGAATTTGGTGGTGGTGCCAAACAGGGATATTTTGGGGATAAATCTGTCCGTTGGACAGAGGAGTATCAGGAAGACTTGTATATACAAACCCTGAAAATGGTAGACCGTATGGAGAAAGTCAGCGGTATGTCGCCTTGGATCCTGGTCGATTTCCGCTCTCCCAGACGTGTGCTTCCCAAAATCCAGGATGGCTGGAACCGAAAGGGATTATTGTCTGATGAAGGAAAGCGTAAAAAGGCATTTTATGTACTGCAAAATTACTACCTGCTTAAGAAAATGCCCTGATAGCTAATTTAGATAAGCTATTGATCGGAAGAAATACTATTTCACGCCTTTTTACCCGATTATACCATCTTACTTCTTATTACGTTATATCCTTGGACACTATATGGTTAACAAATAAAACCACCAAAAAACCTGTAATCATGAGCACTCAATTTAAGCTTGGACTATTGTCTGCTATGGCAGGGCTCTTTCTCACTTCCTGCGCCTCAACGAATGAACTGACAATACCAGTTACCCAACCGGCTACGGTATTTCTCCCTTCTTCCATTCAAAATATCGGTATTGTAGATCGCAGTCTGCCTTCCGATAAGAACAGAACGGCTGATGAGATAGATAAGATCTTATCAATTGAAGGTAAAAACCTGGATAAGGAAGCAGCTCAAAATGCCATCATAGCTTTAAAAGAAGAACTGACTGTAACCAGGCGCTTTGAAGGAATTCAATATTTAGAAAATGTGCCTTTACGCAGCCCCGGAATGGGCGTCCATCCTGCCCCATTGTCCTGGGAGCAAGTAAATGAGATCTGTGAAACAAACGGTATTGATGCCTTATTCTCCCTATCCTTTTTTGATACGGATACCAAAATAGACTACAATACGGCACCCGTTACCATTAAAGGACCTTTGGGGACTGAGATCCCTGGCCTCGAACACCGCGCACATGTATCTACTTTGATCAAAACCGGCTGGCGAATTTATGATCCCCAACAGAAATTGGTCCGGGATGAGTGTATAGAATACAATACAGCTAATTCCAGTGGCGTAGGCATAAATCCGGTAAAAGCGGTAGAAGCCATTGTTAATAGAAAAGAAGCAGTGTTGCAGATCAGCCAGAACTTGGGTCAGCGCTATGCATCCCGACTCTTCCCCTACCACACCCGTGTAAGGCGTGACTATTTCGTGCGGGGCACCGATAATTTCAAGAAGGGAATGCGATTCGCCAGAACTGGATATTGGCAGCGTGCCGCCGAACTGTGGGAAACAGAAGTAGGCAACTCAAATGACAAAGTCGCAGGTCGGGCTTGCTACAACATGGCTATTATCAGTGAGATCAATGGCGATCTGGATGCAGCTGTTGAATGGGCATCACGCTCCTATTCCGAATATAAGATCCGTCGCGGCTGGGATTATGTGAATATCCTGGAGCGCCGTATACGCTCAGATCAGCGACTCCAATACCAGATGGAGGATCGATCCAAAAAGATCAGTCTTGACGTAATTGAAGACTAATACTACATAATCGCATGACACCAAATCATGCGGTTTTTATTTTACTTCATTACACGCTAGCAATTAGGCTATATCCCAGAGAGGAATCATTTTTACTCTTTTAAGAAATTGTCCATTACCCCTTTTCATAGTATGTTTGGTTAATAATTTAGGCATCTGATTATTGATAGCTTGTACAGCATCGTAAAAATAGTTTGCATGTCCCTTTATTCTATCAGCCCGATATTTCTTGATTTATGAAAATACTACTAACAGGTGCAACGGGTTATATTGGGAAACGACTCCTGCCTTCTTTAGTGGAAAAAGGTCACCAAGTGGTATGCTGCGTCCGAGATAAAAGCAGGTTTACCCCACCCCTTTCCTTAAGAGATAGTATTTCCACTATTGAAATAGACCTTCTTAAAGAAGATCGTTTGAATCATATTCCAAACGATATTGATGTGGCCTACTATTTGGTACATTCTATGTCTTCGACAACTGACTATAAAGATCTGGAGAGGCAGTCGGCCATAAATTTCAGAAATGCACTGGCTTCAACAGCAACCAAACAAGTTATTTATTTAAGCGGAATCGCAAATGAATCTGAACTCTCTGATCATCTTTCTTCCAGGCTTACTGTAGAGAAAGAATTGGCAAAGGGCTCTTATGCTTTTACCTGCCTAAGGGCCGGGATCATTATTGGTTCTGGGAGCGCCTCTTTTGAAATTATCAGGGACCTCGTAGAGAAACTACCCCTTATGATTGCGCCTAAATGGCTGAGCACAAAATGTCAACCTATTGGGATCTCCGATGTGATCCGATTCTTGTCCGGATGTTTATTGCATGAGCAAACATTTAATAAGAGTTTTGATATAGGTTGTGACGATGTGTTGACCTATAAAGAGATGTTATTAGGATTTGCCAAGATCAGAAAACTAAAAAGGAGCATTTGGACCGTGCCCGTCATGACGCCTAAATTGTCTTCTTACTGGCTTTATTTTGTTACCTCAACTTCGTACAAACTTGCCCGATCCCTGGTAGACAGCATGAAAGTGGAAGTAGTTTGCAAAAACCGGGAATTGAATGAGATTTTGAATATACAACCCATCTCTTATGAAGAATCTCTGAAACGAGCCTTTAGCAAGATCCAGGCTAACGAGATCGTCTCCAGCTGGAAAGATTCCTATCAGAGCAGTGATATAAAATTTAATATATCCGAGTTTATCTCAGTCCCGGAATATGGGTGTTTTAAAGATCAACGCATACGCGATATTCAAAATTACGAATCCTGTGTTGCCAAGATCTGGGGCATTGGGGGTAGGAATGGCTGGTATTATGGAAATTGGCTGTGGCGTTTCAGGGGTCATCTGGATAAGCTTTTTGGCGGAGTCGGATTACGACGGGGGCGCACCAATCAAAATGAGATCTTTGCCGGGGATTCCCTGGATTTTTGGCGTGTTTTGTACGCCAATAAGAATGAAGGCAGACTTTTGCTATTTGCTGAAATGAAGCTGCCAGGAGAAGCCTGGCTTGAATTCAACATCGAAAATAAAAGACTGATTCAAACAGCAACTTTTAGGCCCCTTGGCTTGGCAGGAAGATTATATTGGTATGCGGTCTTGCCATTTCACGGGCTTATTTTTAGTGGCCTTATCAGAGCTCTTACAAAGAATGATGCCTCCAAATAAACATACCAGGATTACGCTGAGAATAGTCACATATTGCTTATTAGTACTTTTGATTCTCACTTGCGCGACTAATATATTTTAAATTAAACCTTGAATGATGAAAAGTAGTTTACCTAAAATCTTAGTCGTACTTACTTTGCTCCTGCCGCTTATTAACAATGGACAGCAAACGACTTCTGAGAAATCTGAAATAATCCTAAGCGGGGAAGACCTGGTAGTACTGCTCGGTGAATGGGAAGGAAGTCTTACCTATATGGATTACAGCTCTAATAAACCCTACTCGATGCCCGCGAACGTGTCAGTAACACCTGGAAAAAATATAAATCAGCTTTCGCTGTATTTTACGTATCCAAAAGAACCTAAAGCCAATAGCAAGGATAATATTTCCATAACCAAAGATGGGAAGGCTTTGAATAAAAAAGCCTTAAAATCAAATCAAACAATGCCAGACGGACAAGTTCTGATCACGACAGATTACATCGGGAAAGACAATAATAAAAAAACCAATATTAGGAACCTTTATAGCATTGGTAAAGAACAATTTGTTATTGGAAAAGAGGTCAAATTTGGAAATACAGATAAATGGCTAAAGAGAAATGAATATAGCTTTATACGCAAAGGCGATAGTAATAATTGAAATTCTTATTTCTACAATTCCACCACTAACTTATACCCCACACCACGGATATTGACGATCTTAACTTTGGAATCAAATTCCAGTTTTTTCCGCAGTTTGGAAATAAAGACATCTAACGTCCGGCCCACATAATCGCCTTCATCTCCCCAAACCCGGTTTAAGATGCGTTCGCGTTCGACGGTAGTATTGGCCTCGTTGTACAACAATAACAATAGGTCGGCTTCTTTGCTGGTGAGTTCTATGCGTTGCTCCTGGATCAATAGCTCTGTATTCCGCTTATCGAACTGGTATTCTCCTAAGGCGATCAAGTTTGGATCTGTATGGGCTATTTTCTTGCTTCGCCTCCAAACCAAAAAAGACAGCAGGGCTATTAGTAAGAAGAAAGCACCGATTACAAACGGTGTATAGGAAGTCATGCCTCCTGATTCTTTGGTTGTGGAACCGCTTCCAGACACTAGTGCCTCTTCAGTCGGGGCATCCAGGATCGTGAATAGTAAGATGTAACAGGCTTTCTCTTGAATCCTCGATTGACAGGGAATAATATCGGACTGAGCCATTTCGTCCATTTTAAAACTATAGACCACCTCCCCGGTATTGCAATGCGCTACTTCTACAATGTAGCGAGTTGCCAGATGTGTTTCTTTCGCCACCCTGTCTATCGTTGCCACCAGTTCTTCCGGTACGAATCCAAAGGCACCTTCAAATTCAATCCGATATAAATCTCCTTCTTTTTTTATCGGTAATACCCTGGAAGTACTGTCCTTTGAACTGAGTAAGACCTGGTGTCCGATCATACGCAGGGATACTTTTTTTTGACTTTCTGCAGCTGTGTTTTGGGTATATGCACCCATAGGGAACAGCACTGTAATGATAAGAAGGAAGAAAGTGATACTAAAATGTCGAAAACCCATGCTGCAAAACTATCTAAATCTCACTCCCTTTAAATTGATTTACAAAGAATTTACATCATTTTACATTTGATTTATACAGGAAAGAAGCCATTGCCGTTACATTTGAGAGAAATAAATCATAAATTGACAGATATGAAAAAGCGCATCCTACTTTTTAGCATCTTCCTAGTTATAGTGTTAGTGGCAGCTTTTGCTTTTAATGATATGACAAAACCAACAGCTGATCAGCAAGAATTAGCCAGCACCGAAGTTTCGGTTTCCGAAGCGCAGCCATCGGAGAAAGTTCCGGAAAAAAAAGATCCGGTGATCCAATTTGATCTGGGACCCAGGTTTAAAGGCATTAAAAAATCAGAGCTCAATAAGGCGACATCCTTCGCTGATTTTATCGGTCAAAAACATGCCAATCGCATTATCAAATACAAATCGTTAAGTGTTATCGAGCTGGATGATGACAAGCAGACAGACCGGAAAATAACAACAAATAGCGGGGAGCTGACTCAAGCACAACGAGAACACCTGCAAGCTGCCGGTCTCTCAACTAATGTATTGATCTGGGCGGAATATACAGAAAAGTGGGAAGAGAGCGGACTGGTAGAAGATTCCTACTGGACTCCTCACCTGACGGTTGTGCCTGAAAAACAAGCAGTTTATGTAGTAGGAGAAAAAGCCTTCATTGATTACCTGGAAGAGAATATTCCGGAATTCAGAAACTTCCTTCGAAAAGAACAGTTACAACCGGGACGAATTTATTTTACTGTTGGTAAAGAAGGAACTATCACCCAAGTAGAACTGCAAGCCACTTCCGGAATACCAGAAATGGACGAAAAACTGGTAAAACTTGTTCATGAAGCCCCGGGAAAATGGACACCGGCCGAGAATGTTAAGGGCGAAAAAGTAGCGCAGGTATTAGTGGTTTTCTTTGGATCCCTGGGCTGTTAAACATACTTCTATAAAGTATTCCTATGAAGTTGCCATATTCTGTTATTGACAACCAAGGACAAGTTGAAAGCTTTACGCTACTTTCCGGAGGCGAGGAAACTGTTGCTCCCAGAATGGAGTAGAATCATGTCTAACCATGAATTTTTGTATACTTATATGGGTATATGTTCAAACTTTAGCCATGACATCACATAAAATATTGCTATTTATACTGCTCCCCTCCATTTTCTTTTTTGGTATGCAACGTACTGAAACGCCAATTAGTAAATTAAATGGCATAGCAGTTGTTTATCCTCAAGACAGTACGGATGTATTGCAAAAATGGAAAAAAGCCATAGAAACGGACCTAATAAAACTAAAAGATTTTTATACGGACCAGTCCATAAGAATTTCTGGAGATTCTCTTTATACCGGTCCGGATCAAATCGCTTCCTACTACAAGGCCAATAAAATAGAAATTTCTGATGTTGAGCAATTATATA
>JAOTYW010000129.1 GCA_029861705.1 Flavobacteriaceae bacterium | reverse complement strand
ATAGGCAGGTTTGTACTCTAAGCGGAAAATCGAGTGCTGAGTTTTAAAGCCTAGTATGAAATTTGTAAAGAAAGTCATTAAGGTGTTGATTTCCATCATATTACTAGTATTACTTCTGGTAATTACATGGTGGTTTTGGCCCGAAAGAACTCCACGATTAAGAGCAAGCGGTTTTGAGTCTGTTTCCACCATTGACTATATTGAATTAGGCCAAACCGAACAATGTGTTTTGATCCGGTCGAAAAATATAAACAATCCTATTCTCTTATTTCTGCATGGAGGCCCCGGGATGCCAATGATGTACCTTGCGCATGAGTTTCAAAGGCCTCTTGAAGATCATTTTACCGTTGTTCAATGGGATAGACGTGGTGCCGGCAAATCTTTTTCAAGGAATAAACCGCTGCCGGAAAGCATGAACACACGTCAACTTGTAAACGATGCATACGCCCTCATTGATACCCTCAAAAATAGATACAATCAAGGCCAGGTAGTTTTGATTGGCCATTCATTTGGTTCCTATTTGGGAAGTATCATGACATACGAAAAGCCTGAACTTTTTAGCTATTATATTTCAGTCGGACAAGTAGTGGATGACAATAAGTCCTTACTATTGCAAAAGAGGTTTATACGAGAGCAGGCTCGTTTAAAAGGCGATACTGAGCTCATATCCAAATTAGACAATAATGAGATCGTATATTTTGAAAACTGGTTGTTTGAGTTTGGCGGCGAGCTAAAAAACAGCACTTCCTTCTTTCCCTTGATCTGGTCCGGGTTACAAGCGCCGGAATACACATTATCAGAAGCAATAGGTCTTGCCTCCGCTTCTTCGTTTAGTTCCACTCATATGAAAAATAATATATTGACGGGAAGCATTTTTGATGAAATAACCGAATACAACATGCCTGTGTATTTTTTTGTTGGGACATCTGACTATACAACACCTCATCAATTAATAACCGAGTATTTTGAGAAGGTGAATGCACCTAAAAAAGAAATCATTTATTTTGAAAATTCATCGCACTTTCCATTTTTTGAAGAACCTGAAAAATTTGCCGAGGAAGTAAAGCGAATATTATTGAAAGAATAACCTATAACAAGGATTAATTGAATAACAAAATTACAACAATGTATTACCTCAATTAAAGCTGTTGGTTATACAGATCCTTATACAACTCCTGCCTAACTCATGAAAAGAAACACGGCACTACTTCTAATTTTTACAACTACGCTCCTCTGCTGTGCGGATCAAAAAGCTGAAGTTGCAAAATCTGAAAAACCCAATGTGATCATCATTTTCACCGATGATCAGGGTTATCAGGATGTAGGCTCTTTTGGGTCTCCGGATATTAAAACACCGCATTTAGACCAAATGGCTCAGGAAGGCATTAAGCTTACCGACTTCTATGCGGCCCAGGCCGTTTGTTCTGCCTCCAGAGCCGCCCTGCTCACGGGTTGCTATCCCAACCGATTAGGCGTTCATGGCGCATTTATGCCCAATAGCAAGCAGGGATTGAATTTAGCTGAAACGACGCTTGCTGAAATGCTAAAGGAAATCAATTACATCACCGGGATCTTCGGTAAGTGGCATTTAGGCGACCACCCAAATTTTATGCCCAACAACCAGGGGTTTGATGAGTATTTCGGAATTCCCTATTCCAATGATATGTGGCCTTATCACCCGCAACAAGGTCCCGTTTTTGATTTTGACCCCCTACCCTTGTTTGAAAATGAAACAATACTGGATACACTAACGGATCAGGCTTCCCTCACCACACAGATCACAGAAAGAAGTGTTGAGTTTATTGCAAAGAATAAAGACAGGCCATTTTTCTTATACATAGCCCATCCGCAACCCCATGTGCCCTTATTTGTTTCAGACAAATTCAAGGGAAGATCAGAACGCGGTTTGTATGGAGATGTGATCATGGAGATCGACTGGTCTGTAGGGCAGGTATTAGCCGCATTAAAAGAGAATAATTTGGATGAAAACACCCTGGTCATTTTTACCTCAGACAACGGGCCCTGGCTGAGTTACGGGGATCATGCCGGAAGTGCACATCCTTTAAGAGAAGGCAAAGGAACGGCATTTGAAGGCGGACAAAGAGAGCCTTGCATTATCAGGTATCCTGGCAAAATAAAACCGGGGAAAGTTATTGATGTGCCCATGATGGCAATAGACATCTTACCTACCATAGCCGAACTGACAGGGGCCATGTTACCGGAGAATAAAATTGATGGCAAGAGCGTATGGAATATTTGGACAGGTAAAACAGACCAATCTCCGCATGAAGCCTATTACTTTTATTATCATGTGAATGAATTACACGGCATCAGATATGGAAAATGGAAGTTGTATTTCCCGCACACATACAGGACATTAAATGGACGAAAAGGAGGTGAAAATGGCCTTCCGGTAGACTATGAACACAATACGATTACCGAAATTGAACTGTATGACCTATCAACAGATATGGGCGAAACAACTAATGTCGCCGCAGAAAATCCCGAAATTGTAGCTAAAATCCAGACGCTCGGAGATAAAATGAGAGCTGAACTTGGCGATAGTTTAACTGATGCCCTTGGGGCAGGAAGCAGATCCATCGGGAAGGTCGAGTAAATAAAACGCAGTATATTGACAATAGCAGATTCTAACTAAAACCTGGGAAGATCATGGCTAATTACATAGACGGATTCGTCCTGCCCATTCCAAGGGAACATCTTGATGAATATCAAAGTATCGCTAAAAAAGTAGCGGTCATCTGGAAGGAATACGGGGCCCTCGCCTATTTTGAATATGTGGGGGAAGATCTTACTTTAGAAGGCACACGTTCTTTCGCAAAGGTCGCAGAGGCAAAAGCAAATGAAGCAGTTGTCTTTGGCTGGGTTGTTTTCCCTTCTAAAGAGGTGCGTGACCGGGCCAATGCCCGGGTGCCGGCCGATCCAAGAATGACAGCGCTTGTTAGTCCGCTGACCGATCCTTCAAGACTGATTTTTGATGCCTCTCGTATGTTGTATGGCGGTTTCGCGGCCCTTGTTCATTGAAAGAGCATAATAGTATAAATGAGACCATTGGTATTATCTATGTCGGAGTGATATGTAGCGCTTCCTATTAGACAAAGCCTTTGTATATTGTATTTTGTATGAAACGTCTTATTACCTTATTATTGCTGGTATTGAGTAGCAGCCTGTTTGCACAATTAGATCAGATACCGGGCACATATTTCAGACAACTTGGGAAGGGACCCCATGTTGATACATACACGCTCACACTGCATGAAGACGGTACATTTTTATTTCATTTTTATAGAAAAAGTGACCTGAGTATTCCACAAGAAGAGCATAAATATGGCAAAGGAAAATGGACGATCGAAATGAAAAAGAACTTTAGTACAAATACGTTTATCGTTGTTTTTTTAGCAGATAGTGTCAAGGACTTTGATGGGAAGCATACATTGGATTTTAATGGATCAAAAGCGCGATTTGTGGGCAAATCAGAAAGAGCAGTAACCGACAAGGCGGTACAAACCCGACTTCAATTCTTCGAGTCGGGCATCAATTGGATGGAACGAGTAGCGATCTACAAACAGACTGATGAAAAGAAGCCCATTAACAAAGAATAAAGCAAAATTGCTTTTTTTCATGCCGCTCTTATGCACTCCTCTGAATCCAATAGCATACATTATAATTACGAAAAATGTTGATTTTTTAAGCACGTGGAAACACTTAAATTTTTGATATATGAAAATCTTAAAATATGTACTCGGTATTATCGCCCTTCTTGTCCTCGTCTTTATCCTGATCGGGGCATTTGCTTCCGAAATCGCCTATGACGATGAGATCACTGTTAACAAACCCCTGGCTGAATGCTGGGCTGTGAGCCAGGATGAAGATAAAATGGCCGACTGGCTGGTAGGATTTGAGGGAATCGAACATATTAGTGGCCCGAAAGATCAAGTGGGATCCGTATCCGATGTGTATATTACAGATAACGGGCAAAAGTATACGATTCGGGAAACCATCACGGCTATCGTACCCAATGAGTCGATTTCCATGACCTTTACTTCCGATTATTCAGATATGGATTACACGCTAAGGATGGCTGATGTAGATGGAAAAACCAAAATATCTTCGAGTACCAAGGTAAAGGGCAAAGGCATCTTCTATTCATCCCTTATGGCCATAATGAGTAGTACGATCAAAGCCCAGGAGGAAACCAACCTGGCCAATTTAAAAAGAACCATTGAGGCAAATACAAAGGATTATTCGCCTTCTCCTGCTGAAGAAGAAGTAGAACAAGAATAAATGCCCTCCCCTGTATCCCCTCCCAGGAGGGGACTAAGGGGTGGGAAAAACCAAACTTCAACCCAATGAAAAAAACATTAAAAATTCTGGGCTATGCACTGGGAGGCCTCGCAGTTATAGCCTTAATAGCCGGCATCTTCTTAACTATAAAATGGAGACGTGCCGCCAACGCTAATATGAAACTTTTAGGAGACCCGGCCCCCACCCTGGTGCAGAACGGGTATCAATACAGGGATCTGAATAAAAATGGGCAACTGGATGTCTATGAAGATAGCAGAAAACCTATTCAGGATAGGATCAACGATCTGACCCGCCAAATGAATTTGGAAGAAAAGGCCGGTTTGATGTTTATCACCATGGCCGGTATGAACAAAGACGGCTCTCTTCAGGAAAAACCTGTGCCCGGCGAACCTATCACTTTCTTTTTAGAAACTAACTCGACCATGATCGCTAAAAAGAAAATGAACCATTTTAATATCATACAATCTACCACCCCCCGGGCTATGGCAACTTGGAATAACACAATCCAAAAACTAGCCGAGCGTACGCGGCTGGGCATTCCTATAACCATAGCAACAGACCCCCGGCATTCGGCACACGAAAATGCAGGGGCCTCCATCCCCACAGATTTCTTTTCCAAATGGTGTTCGCCCCTGGGCTTTGCTGCCATTGGGGATACGATCCTCATGAGGGAATTTGGCGATATTGCACGCCAGGAATATAAGGCTCTGGGAATCCGATTAGCCTTATCGCCTATGGCAGATCTGGCCACTGAACCCAGATGGGGGCGTATCAATGGCACTTTTGGAGAAGATGCTGCACTCAGTGCCAGAATGACCAAAGCCTATGTCCTAGGATTTCAAGGCGACAGTTTAACGAATACCAGTGTGGCCTGTATGACAAAACATTTTTCGGGTGGCGGGCCCCAGGAAGATGGTGAAGATGCCCATTTTCCGTATGGGAAGAACCAGGTCTATCCCGGCAATAATTTTGACTACCACATAATCCCTTTTGAAGAAGGCGCTTTTCCTGCCAGAACGGCGCAAATAATGCCTTACTATGGTATACCTGTGGGTCAGACGAACGAAGAGGTAGGCTTTGGCTATAATAAGGAGATCATAACAGGCCTATTGCGGGAGAAATACGGATTTGACGGTGTCGTCTGTTCAGACTGGGGCCTGGTTTCAGATAGCCCTGTAAAGCCTGCTGCTGCCCATGGGGTAGAGCATCTTTCAGCTGTAGAACGTGCAGCTAAGATCCTCGATGCCGGATGTGATATGTTTGGCGGGGAAGCATCCCCACAATGGATCGTAGAATTGGTGCAATCCGGTAAAATAGCTGAGGAAAAGATCGATGTTTCCGTAAAACGAATTTTAAGGGATAAATTTCGCTTAGGCCTCTTTGATGACCCCTATGTAGATGTAGATAATTCCGCCGTTTACGAAAATGAGGTATTTCGGCAAAAGGGAAGAGAGGCGCAACGGAGATCCATGGTCTTATTAAAAAATGACAATAATATACTGCCCCTAAAAGAAGGGGTGAAATTGTATGTAGAAGGTATTAATGAAGAGACGGCGGCACAATTTTCAACGCTCGTATCTGACGTAAGTGAGGCAGACTATGTCATTTTAAAATTGAGGACGCCTTATGACCCGAGAGACCAATACATGCTGGAACAATTTTTTAATCAGGGGAGGCTCACTTTTTCCGAAGAGGAAGTATCAAAATATGTAGGCCTTATGCAAACCAAGCCTACGATCACCGTGATGAATTTAGAACGTCCTGCTGTTATTCCCGAAATAAATGGAGCAACCCAGGGCTTGATCGCCGATTTCGATTCCAGTGATGAGGTTATTATGGAATTGATCTTTGGTCAGTTTAAGCCCAGCGGCAAAATGCCCTTTGAGTTGCCTTCTTCCGTAGAAGCGGTGGAAGCACAAAAAGAAGATGTACCTTACGATTCCAAAGACCCGCTATACCCATTTGGATACGGGATTAGCTTTTAGGGGTAAAAGTTTTAGGGAAATATAAAATCCCGGCCCTTCCAAGTGACTGAACCTTAGTAAAAACATGAGTTATAAAAACGTATTAGCAATTGGAATTATAGTTTTTATACTCGAATTGATCCTTATGGGGCTGTGGTTTTATCAAGTCCAACCAGAGACACAAGCTGCTCTTGACATATTCATGGTGATCCCCATTTTATTTGGAATTAATCTCCTTTTGGGATTGCTGTTTTACTTTGTCAAAAAACCTGTAGGGCTCTTGTTTTTAGCAAATTCAATCCTCTGTCCCTTGCTCTTTTATGCCGTTTGGATCATGTGGTTTACTTACTGGTCCGGATGAAAAACCTACCTTGCTGTTTTCGCGATAGGGAGGTTACAACCTTGAATATCTTTATGTACTTAAAATTATTTTATGGCCGATAAAAAAGATCTGGATTTCACCTATACTACTATCGACAAGATATTTCGTCTAAGCATGGGCGAAATGGGCGATTATAGCGGTGCTAAATACGATGGAGATTTTTCCATGACGCTGGAAGAAGCCCAGCGCCGGAAGCACGAATTCATAGCAGACTCACTCCATATTAAAGAAGGCAGCAAAGTCCTTGATATGGCCTGTGGCTGGGCGCCGTTTACGCGCTACATCGTTGAAGAACGAGGGGCATCGAGTATCGGGCTTACCTTATCCCAGGGCCAGGCCGATGCCTGCCAGAAAAACGGCTTTAATGTCATAGTTAAGGATTGTCGCTATGTAAAACCGGAGGACTTTGGCGTATTTGACGCTATCGTTTGCATTGGTGGCCTGGAACACTTCTGTTCCGTTGAGGAATGGCAGGAAGGGAAACAGGAAGAAGTCTACAGGAATTTTTTTAATACGCTGTATGATCTGCTTCCCGTTGGCGGCCGATTTTATATGCAGACCATGACTTTTAGCAAAAATATGATCCCTTTTGAGGAGCTGGATGTCAATGCCGAAAAAGGATCAGCAGCTTATATCATGGCCTTGATGATCAAACAATTTCCAGGATCCTGGCTGCCCTATGGCCCGGAAATGGTCATACGCAATGCCGAACCGCATTTTAAGCTTATTTCCAAAAGCAGTGGCCGTTTAGACTATATTGAAACAATAGCGCAGTGGCGAAAGAAATTTAGAAAATTCAACCTGAAAAAATATTTGCTTTATCTATCTCTTATCCCAAGATATATTACAGATAAAGAATTCAGACACATGGTTGCCGTTTTTAGGATCAGTCCAAACAGGGTATGCTTCGAAAAAGAGATTATGGATCACTACCGTTTAGTCTTTGAAAAACAATAGTGTAAAGGGCTCGATAAAAGGGCTTTAGCTCCATAAGCCATTTTTTTTTGAACAAATTGCCGTATCTTACGAGGGTCATAAAGAAAGGAAAACGGGATTTTTCCTTTATTCTTGGTAATTTTTGTTTCCAATACCCCCTGATTCATATTCTTTATGCGTTTTGTGCAAAATGTCACTTTACGTAAGCCATCATGGGCAGGCATTAACTAAAACAAAAACGCTATCAATACACCTAAATTTTCAAAGACCAGAGGGGCCGAGTTCTCTAAAACCCTGAGAAAAAGGGTCAATCTGTATTTTAAAGAAA
>JAOTYW010000128.1 GCA_029861705.1 Flavobacteriaceae bacterium | reverse complement strand
CACCATATGAATGTCCAACAACATTGAATTTTTCTATCCCTACTTCTTTTCTCAATTTTTCAAGATCTTCAGCCTCTGTTAGCGGATTAAAAGGTGTTCTGGTATTGTTTTCTTGTTTATTTGGATAATTGTACCTCCGACTGTAAGTGATAACATGAAAATCAGAGCCAAGCAATTCGAGTTGTGGCATAAAAACGCGATAGTCCTCTTGACTGCCATGAACAAATACGATTGTTTCTCCGTCCCCAGTTTCTTTAAAGAAGAGCCCATTCTCCTCTATACTGTTGCATCCAAGGAATAGTACTATTTGGAAAATGGAAAAATATAATAAAGAATAATTTTTCATGAGTATGATCATTTATTAATTACAATAACCTCGGCTAGCCACTCTCAGTGTGGTTAACCGGCCTATCGGACGGGTAGGTTCCAATATCCAAGATGCTATTCCTACTCTAAGTACTTTGCCCTTGGAATCTACCAGTCGGTAGACAGGTTTGTCATTTACCTGGCTTCCATACCAGCGGCAGGCAGGCGCCAGGTGTATAGGTGTTGCCGGGCATAATTTATAGAACTTTTCCTTCCTTAACCATCATAGATATATTCTGGAAATTATTAAAATCCTCCAAAGGATTTTTTGGCAAAACAAGAAAGTTGGCTATGTAACCTTCCTTTATGTAACCCAATTTTTTGTCTGGAAATATTGTGGCAACAGTATTTAGTGTCCACATATGTAATATTTCGTGATAAGTGAATAGTTCGGACTGCACCAATGCCCTGGCTTCGTCATATGAAGTGCCGCCATAGTTGTCTGAACCTATTGCGATGGGAACATCATATTTTTTTAATAGGGAAATATTATGTTCGAGTATTTCTTTCATTTCTGAAGACACTTTTTCATCCATTTCATCCATTTCTTCGAGTAGGAATGCGAATGTAGTAACAACAGTGATCTGCTGTTCGCCGGCTGCCTTGGCGGTTGCTTCGTCAATTTTATAAATAGATAATGTATCAAAGTACTGTGGTTGTGGTCTAAAACCGGGAAAATGATTTATTTCATCAACTTCGGCAAGTACTGCATGTCTGAAATCAGCGGCGGTTTCTATATGTGTCGATACCTTTAAATCAGCCTCATGGGCTTTGCCTACCACCTGCTTTAATACTGCTGGTGATAATCCCTTCCATGCAAAGAATGCCGTATCATTCTTTCGTTTCTTATATTCCTCTGAATGCAACAAATAGGTTTTGATAAAATCAGGATTTCCGGAAAGGATCTGTGGCCATTTTTCAAGCAATTCCGATGTCTCATTTACGGTATGATAAAACTGACCCTCGCCATCATCCTCTTGGAAAACCCCTCGTTTAATATTGAAATCGACCAGTCCTATGGGATGTCCGCCAGTACTGGTCAACCCACCATTGGCAAAAACGGCATCAATGCTATTGGGCCCATTGATCATGGAATCTACCGCCTGTCTGGAGCGAGGCAGAATATTGGGCACTTTGACATAATAGATCCCCTGGCTTAAATACTTCTCAATTTTCTCTTCTATATTATAGTCATCCACATTATGATTATGTGCTTCTCCAAACGGAGGAATTACAAAGCGCTTATTTAATTGGATAGTACTATCTACAGTGCCGGGGGAAATAAACGAGATCAAGCCATCGATCACATAAAAGGTTTTTGAATCAAACGAATGTCCATTATATAAAAGCCCGCCTTCAAATGCGACACCATGTGAAGCGTCCTTTTTACACGAAAGGGAGATGACTAACAATAATGATATGTAAAAAGTAATTGAAAGTTTCAGCTTTATCATGGCTTTTCCTCTAGTACGCACAGTGGGTTTGTAATTGAGCCTTTTGAATTGTTACTATGCAGTGTTATGCTTCGCTTTCATAGATTGAGAAGAGATTGTATTGTAAGATAAGGATTTACGAAAAAAGCAGTAAAAATACCAGGGGAAAGAGCATTCCTCCGCCAGCCAGGATCCAAGCTCGTTTATTATTGACGTTTTTGCCCTTAGGAATTAGATAAATATGATCAGTTATTTTTAAATGTAACATTTATCAGGAATAGTAATCTTTGTTATAACATATAACAAACATCTGATATGAAGTTTAACCATTACCCACTAGCATTTTTATTTCTTCTTACTCCACTCTTTCTTACCGCTCAGGCTGAATCCTTATTTAATGACATCCGTATGGATATGTCATTGCAGGAGGTTACGCAAAAAATAAACGAGATATCGGCAAGCTCAACTGCTTTTCACGTAGACGAACCCACGTTCCCCTTGGCTAAAACTAAAGAAGCACATTTAGTAGGCTTACAGGTAGAAACGGAGCAGGGTACCATCCAAAGGATCGTATTCACGTTTGCCGATGACAAACTTTCCTATATACAGGCCAAAGGAAATGTGATCCAGACCTTAACCAGCAAGCTTACGGATACGGCAAGGACCTATCTGGATTATGATGTCTATTCGACTCAAAAATTATTTATAAAGAAAAATGAAGACATGGCCTGGATCCTGACGGAAGAGGCCCTGCATCCAAACCTGTTTGCCTGGAACAATCCTTACCTCGATGAGGCAAATGCTGATACAACATCGGAAACAACCCGTGTAATACCGACATTTATTAAGATGGGCGCAATCTATGAAGAAGTAAGACCCTTGCTGGAAACCAATAGCAAGTTTACGAACAGGTTTGAATTAGACGGCTCTGACCCCAATGCACAATTTCAGGTCGATTGTTTTGGTGTTGACTATATGGGCTTTCCCAGGAAAATTGAAGCGCGGTTTGGGGATAATGTGTTAAACGTAGTTTGGATATTAACCGGAAAAGGAGAGGAAGACAGGATCAGGCAGGCACTATTGCGACAGTTTGGAGAACCTATTTATGTTAATGAGGCCTGGGAAATTTATAATGATTGGCAGGTAGGGTTAAGAAAAGACAAGCCTGAAGTACTATTAATGGAAAAGAAAATAGGGTTGGAATATAAAATCAGTTATTTTAAACAGTAAGTATCAATTAAAATCCCCCATTTGAAGCATTAACTGTCTTAAGCGCTAACCAGGATGTAAACTCGAAAAACTATGAGAGCTATTTTTTCGGCCCTGACCTTGGTTTTGCTAACAATTGCCTGCAAGGATGAAGTTAAAATAGACCACTCCATATCCGCGGGGAGTGTAGCCGGCGATATAGTGAAAGTGACCACAACGCTGACCGAGGAAGAAGACCGGACGATCGAGTACTGGAAACTAATAGTTCCCGAGAATAGAAGCGATGCGAACACCCGGTTAATTTCACTTCCGGTTAAAATAATACGTTCTTCTAGCGAATCCCCTTCAGAGCCCTTGTTCTACCTTTCTGGCGGACCAGGCGGATCTAACCTGTCGCACAAGCCTCATGATAAAATTCTTGAGAAGAGAGACGTAGTCCTTGTGGGATACCGAGGAGTAGATGGTATGGTTAGACTGGATTGTGCAGATCTCTTCGCCTCATCTTCAGGGAATAATCTGTTTGATCCTGAAACATCAGAAGCAATACGGGAGCGCATGAAAAAGTGTGTCAGCGACCTTCAGGCAAAAGGAGTGGATCTGGATGGCTATACCATGCTGGAAGTAGTGGCAGACCTTGATGCTGCCAGGAAGGCCCTGGGTAATTCAAGGATCAATCTATTGAGTGCCAGCTATGGAACCCGATTGGCGCAATTTTATGGCTATGAGTACCCCGAAAAAGTCATACGATCTGTAATGGTTTCCGTAAATCCTCCCGGTCATTTTGTGTGGGAACGGGAAACCCTAGACCGGCAGATCAACTATTACGCACAACTATGCGCTCAAGACCCTTATTGCAGTTCGCGCACGAACGATCTGGCCGAAACCATGCGCAAGGTAAATCACGATATGCCCAAAAAATGGTTGTTTTTCGGGATAGACCCGGATAAGGTAAGGATGGCGGCTTTTATGGGATTGTACCACAGGGGATCCGCTGCATCCGTATTTGATACCTACGTCGCTGCAGAAAACGGAGACCCCAGTGGTTTGGCACTGGTATCCCTGATGTTTGATGTCCAGATGGGCATGATGGATTTTTCCTGGGGGGATTCCTATGCCAAGGCGTATCCCGATTTTGATCCGAACCGGGATTACCTCCATGATATGGGCTTGGGGAATTCCATTATGGGATCGCCCGGTTCTCAGACCTTTGCCACGATGGATGCCTGGCCAGGGAAAGCGCTGCCGGAAAGATTTAAGAAACCTCAAATATCTGAAGTTGAGACCTTGCTGCTTAGTGGTAATATTGATTTCTCCACACCTGCTGAATTCGCCACGGACGAATTACTACCCTTTCTTCCGAACGGCAAACAAGTCATAGTATCCGTAATGGGTCATACGGGAGATGTAATGCGGTTCAACGAGGATGCGTTTATACACCTGCTTACAACCTACCTCGAATCCGGCACTGTGGATGATTCTAAATTTGAAACTGTGCCTATGAATTTTGAACCGGATGATCGGTTTCAGGTTATGGCAAAAATAGGCTTGGCCATACTGGTTGCGTTGGTAATTCTATTGATCTGGCTCGGTTATAAGTTGGGGAAGAAAGTTATTCTAAGTTTAGGAGTTGAGAAATTTCCAAAAAAACGCCACTGAAGCTGCCGTTTAATTTGCCCAGAATTATATTTTTTCAATTCTGATATCATCAATCCAAAAAGTTCCAGGCTGCAAAATATTTAATTGCATTCTCAAATGCATATCCTTTGGCACATCGATTTCGTATTCCAGGTACTTCCAGTCTTCCAATTGCTGATCACTTTCTACTAATGTTTTCATATCTCCTTCCATTGGCGCAACGCCTCCAGCACTAATGTGATATTTTGAACCATCATTTTTAATCCAGAAACTCAATTTATAATTACCTTTTCCCTCAAATTTTCCAATATCCGAGAACTCATTAGTAAAACCAGGTGAATGCCACCCCCCGGTCGAAGAACATTCTTTGACGTCAAATCTTAAGGATTGCTCGCCTTCTTTATAAATAGCATTATCAAATGTTATATCGAAATCTGCATTTGGAACTGTATTTGGCGTATACATTAACCAGTTTACAGGCAAGTTGTTTTTGATAATTTCAAAACCACCATTTAATCCTGCTGCTACATCGGTTTCCGTTTCACTCATTTGTTGACAAGCTGTAAAAACAAAAAAGATACCCAGGAGTAAGGCATATTCACTTTTCTTTTTAATCCAATATTTCTTCATGATTAATAGATTGAGTTAATAACCTGGTTAAACTAGGAATCAAATTTAACGTACTGAGAACCTAAAATTGATTAACCTGAGTTAAGAAATGTTTTTGGCAAATCGCCTTCTTATGCGGCTTAATGATTCAGGTTTCACGCCTACATATGAGGCAATTAAATACTGAGGTATTCTTTGAGCTAGATCGGAATATTGGTTTAAAAACCGCTTATATCTGTCTTCATGGTTTTGCATGTAAATGGCCAATAACTGATTTACTATTACGTCAAAACGATGTTCAATGATGACACGGCCAATAAGGTTTCCATTTTTAGTGGTGTTGAAGAAATTTTGTACACTGTCATAATCTATTACGAGTAATTCACAAGCTTCAATGGCCTGAATATTTTGTAAGGATTTTGTCTTATTATTAAAACTTTGATAGTCGGCAATAAACTCACCTTCTTTAGTGAACTCAAAGGTTGATTCCTCCTCATCTTTATACACGAAATACCTGACCAGACCCTTATGAAGAAATCCAACATGTTTATTTACTTTACCGGCTTCCAGAAAGAAATCGCCTTTAGCCAGGTATAAGGGATTGAAACTACTTTCTATAAGCGCAATTTCATCATCTTCTAATGCAGTGATTTGAGAGACTAATTCAAGTAATTTGGAGTACGACGACAAAATCAGTAGTAATGAAGTTTATTATTGCACACAACAGTTCTGACAAACTCTAAGAGCGTAAATTACAAAATACGAATTCCAAGCTTCAATATCAAAGTATAGAAAGCATCCTGGCTCCAGCCCTATGGGTTGCTTGCACCAATTCATAGGGAGGGCCAACAGATTCATTTAACATGGCTCTAAGATCAGTCAACTACCCCGATGGACCTTGTTCCTTCCCCAATTGTCTCCGTTAAAGCATCCCCAAGTTCGGTGCGTATTGCATCTCCAAGCGATTGGATCCTGGCCACAACTTCCGGGTGTTGGGCAGCTACATCGGTGGTTTCGCCAATGTCGGCCGACAGGTCATAGAGTTCTATCGACTCTATCGTATTGTATTCATAGTCCACCGGTTGTCCGCCCCGGCCGCCCGTGAGAGATCTACGATCGTGTCAAGCCCTTCGCCATGACGTATGTTATAGGACATGATGGTAAGCGAGATGGGCTCTTTTTGATTACACCCACCAAAGCTCAGCAATCCGACTTCTAGTAGCGATAGGACTGAGATAAATCTAAAGACCTTCATAGATATGAGAGTGTTGATAACGCTTTTCACCTGGACTCAGCATGGGTATCTGTCCACATAGACCGCCAAATTTTCCAACTGCCTTCTGCTTGCTTTTTATAGAGGGTCGTGTTTATTCCTTTTTGCCGCATCCCAAACTGGACGGAATCCTTTTTATACGTCCAATCCAGGAGGGATGTATGGGTGCTAACAGCTATAGAGTCCAGGATGTTCAGACTTATTATTTCGGTTTGGTAGTCGTTGATAACTGTTTGTGAGCCATCGTTAGGAAACCAAAAGTCACGGATGGCCCATTTCCCTTCTATGGGTTTCATGGAATTGGGTTGGATCCTGGAATTCTCCACTAAAAGCCCCATGATCTTTTCCTCGTCCCCGCTCAGCCATCCACTTACATAAGCTGCGTGAACTTGCCTGATCAGCTGTTCATCTTTATTAGAGCTGTTATCACAAGCAAATAAAACCGTGAGAGCCAGTAGCAGAAACGCAAGTGGCTTATAGGGATACATTTTCATCATGTTATATTAAATAGAGATTTTCCTGAACGAAATGAAAATAGGAATACCTTTATAAAGTCACAAGAGAAGAATAGATGAAATTCTCAGAAGTTATTATTGTTGGAGGAGGACCCGCAGGGTCTACCTGTGCCTGGAAACTAAAACAGGGCAATAAGGACTGTATACTTCTTGATTCTCAAACATTTCCAAGAATAAAATTATGCGCAGGATGGATTACGCCAAAAGTCATTGATCAACTTGAATTACAAGACTATCCGAATATTCAAGTTAATGACAATCATGTCAATTTTTTTGGCATTGATAAAAAGCTAAAATCAAAATCCTATGCGATACGACGCTATGAATTTGATGACTGGCTTCTAAAACGATCCGGTGTTGATGTATACCATCATAAAGTTCATAAGATCGAGAAGAAAGACGGGTTTTACATTATAGACGATGCATATAAATGTAAATATCTTGTAGGAGCAGGGGGATCGCATTGCCCTGTATATATATCCTTATTCAAAGAAGCACACCCTAGAAACAAGAATTACGAAGTCTGCTGTTTAGAAGAAGAGATAAAATATGATTATAAAGTTAAGGCCAGCCGTTGTTGGTTTTATGAACACAACATTCAAGGCTATTCATGGTGCATTTCAAAAAATGATGGTTATTTGAATATCGGTGTTGGAGCACTTTTTAAAGGTAAAAAAGTGAATATAAAAGAACATTGGGATCTCCTGGTCAAAAAACTTGATTCCTTAGACATCGTTAAAAACTATGAATTCAAACCCAAAGGCTATGTGTATCAGATTAGAGATCGTGTAGACCATTGCAGGCTAGATAATGCTTTTATCATTGGTGATGCTGCGGGTTTGGCAACAACAGACCTGGGAGAAGGCATAGGCCCGGCGGTTGAGAGTGCCATGCTCGCTGCAGATTCGAT
>JAOTYW010000127.1 GCA_029861705.1 Flavobacteriaceae bacterium | reverse complement strand
TACAGATAGTGAGATCCCTGCTGCGAGCTGGTAATCCTTATCGGCCTCCTCTTTGATAACATCTACTATATCATCAATGGTAATACGACCTACGAGTCGGCCTAAGTCATCTGTTACCGGTATGGCTTCCAAGTCATATTTAGACATGATCTTGGCCACTTCTTCCGGATCCTCATTCACATTAACTGAATCAACTTTAGGAATATAGACATCGCGGATAGGGGTGGTGGTCGAGGTGGTCAATAGATCTTTTAAGGACAAGCGTCCAAGCAAGGTTTCCTTGTCATCAACTACATAAATGGAGTGCACACGAGTCACATTTTCTGCCTGAGCACGCATTTCCTTGACACAGGTGAGCACATTCCAATTCTCATTGACCTTCACTAATTCTTTCGCCATTAGTCCGCCTGCTGAATCTTCCGGATATTTAAGAAGTTCCACAATATCCTGGGCGTGTTCCCTATCCTCAATCTCCGAAATGACTTCCTGAACGATATCATCAGGTAATTCGGCAATGATATCGGCGGCATCATCCGTGTCGAGTTCCTCAATCTCTTCAGCTATCTCTTTCGATGAAAGGTTATTGAGGACAGCTTCCCGGACGTCATCGTCTAATTCTGTAAGAACAACTGAAGTTTTATCGCTATCCAGCAGCTTGATCAAATAGACGGCCTCTTCCTCATTTAGTTCATTGGCGATCTCTGCTACATCGGCATAATGGACCTCCTCCATTAAGGATACTAACTTACTATCCTTATGGTCTGAAATCAGATCCTGGATCTGGACTAAAAGCTCATCTGTCAGCTTAAATGATGCCATTTTCTATCTTCTTGGCCAGAGCGATAAATTCAGCTACGCTGAGTTGCTCAGGACGCCGGTCAAAGATAGCATCTTCTGTGAGATTTTTTGGGAGTTGCAGGCTTTTTAGACTGTTGCGTAACGTTTTACGGCGCTGATTGAATGCTGTTTTCACTACTTTGAAAAATAGGGTTTCTGAACAGGGCAGGACCGTATTTTCTTTTCGTGTGAGTCGGAGTACTCCTGACTCTACTTTTGGCGGGGGGATAAATACTTCAGGAGGAACAGTAAAAAGATATTCCGCGGTATAAAATGCCTGCACTAAAACGGATAAAATGCCATACCTTTTGCTGCCCTCATGCTCGCAAATACGTTCAGCGACCTCTTTCTGGAACATCCCGGCAAACTCAGGCACTAATTGTCGGTTTTCCAGCATCTTAAAGACTATTTGCGTGGAGATATTATAAGGAAAATTACCAATTATACCAAAAGGTTTATTATTTGTAATACGCTGTAAATCAGATTTTAAAAAATTCTCCTCAACGATATTGATATCTGTGTTTATATCATTGTTATTCTCGGCTGCCTCACTTAGCCATTGCTTAAGATACCGAACGGATTCCTGGTCTATTTCGAAGAGAATCAGATGTTTTTTAAGAGATAATAGGTGTTCCGTAAGCAATCCTGTTCCTGGCCCTACTTCAATTAAGATATCATAGTCTTTTCCTTCAAGTGTATTGGCAATTTTCCTTGCGGTTTCCGAGTCTTTCAGGAAGTGCTGTCCTAAATGCTTTTTCGGTCGTACTGCCGATCTGGATTTCGACGACATCGGCAGAATTAAGAATTGCGAATATATACCCAGGCATCCTTCCCTGAATGTAGTTTCACTTTTATTCGTTTATAGGCATTACCTTCATAGGAATCGGCGAGTAAAAGATCCTCACCTGAGAGTTCATAGACTGTCCCCTGTACTTCAGTATTTGTATCTGTAGTCCTTTCTATCAGCGGATATCTTCCTGCTACTTGATCGGTCGCTATTTGATAACCGCGCAGGGAATCGGACTGCCCACTTAATACCCGGTTAAATATGGAATGCTGGACACTGTCACTTTTGAGCGTACCATAGGTAAAAAGGAGTTCCGTAGCAGGAGCAAAGGTCGCAACTTGTTTATCGACTACCTGGAGTTCTGTCCGAAAAGCTACAAACTGGTCTTTGAAACGCGCCTGTCCATCGGCGCGCAGGCGCTCTGCATCTTCATTGTAGTACTGTTCAAGATGCACCTTATCCTGCAGCGTATATTGAACAGAATACGTAATTCCGCCCTTTTCTTCTTCTACCATGACCTGTGCCAGTTTTGCCTCAAGAAACTTTCCGGTGGCTAACATTTCCGGGATATGTGTATGCTTCATCCAATAAAGCCATTCGTCATGAACGTCTTCTTTGATGTTGATCGTTACATTATAGATATACATAGGAATGTGCTTGACGGCTAATTTACAATATCGCCGCGCAATATCCTGAATTGTTTTTGGGCTTGAGGATAATAATAGCTGTCCTGAAAGTCATATATGATCCGCTCGTAATGTGTTTTGGCGCGCTCCGGATCATTAAGTTCTTTTCGATATAATTCGCCAAGGGCAAAATGGGCATCATCAGCTAAAATGCCCTGTGGGTAGAATTCAATTACTTTTCGAAGATTTAGCTTTGCCTGATTATAGTCCTTTTTAGAAAAATATAGCTCTCCCAATTTAAGCATGGCCTCATCTTCAATTTGTTCGCCTTTGTGCTCTTCTATTATGGTTTCCAGGCTTTCAATTGCTTCTTCCGTCTTATTCTGATAGGCCAGTAGATCGGCTCGCGCATATTTTTTAAGCGCCGTTTGGGTAGAATCTTCAAAGGTATTATCTGCGATCAACAAGCTTAGCTGCATGGCATCATTCGCGATCAATTGAGAAGTAGAACCGCGCAACACTTTAAGTTGCGTTAAAGCCCAGTCAAAATCACTTTTATAAAAACTTGTTTGCGCTACTTTAAATCGGGCTTCCTGGCCCAGCACATCATTCTTCAGTCTCTTCTGAATCTGGGAGAATAGGATCAGGGCTTCATTAAATTTTCTGTCATAGACAAGGATATCACCTAAAGCCAATTTTACATACGCCTCACTATATCTGGATAAGGGTAATTCCAGAGCATGTTTTAGAACATCTTGTCCTTTACCCGGATTGTCGTCCTTAAAAGTGAGGAAATTAGCATAAGCGATCTGTAATTGCAGCGTTTCGCTTTGATAGCCATATTGCGACTCAAGTTCTTCATATTTCTTACGTGCTTTTGCTATCCTGGCTTCCCCAAGTTCCATCAGATCGATATCTATCAGGTTTAATTGTGCATTCAGCAAGATCACCGCATCTGTACCATTCTTTAGAATATATTCGAATATCTCTTTAGCATCTTCGGGCGCATCTTTATCCAGGGCCATTTCCCCCAAATTTGACATACGTTCCAGGCTCATGCCTTCTGCACGTTTATAAATGGCTTTTTCCTGGGCAAAAGCATTGTAAAATTGATGCTGTTTTACAAAGAGCCAACTCAGTAGTTCATTCCACAAAATATTTGGTGAACGTTGGGCCCGTTGCAATAAGATCTTCCTCAGGATTTGATTATTTTCTCCCTGACTGTTATCTGACAAATAATAGTCTATGCGTTGCATAGTGTTTTCCTTAGGGGAATCGGGCTGTTCGACTATGTCCAGATAGGCATTGAACATCTGATCAATTTTCCCCTGTTCCCCATAAATGCGTGCGATTTGAAGCCCGTAATTCAATTGGGGGTTCAGTTCCATTGCTTTAGTAAATGCCCGTAAAGCATCTTCTAATAAGGTGTAGCGTTGAAAACGAAAACCGATCGCATAACCGAAGTTGGGATTCTCCAGTACCGTTTCGTGTGCTTTCTCGTAGTATTCCCTTGCCACAGAAAGGCTATCCTGTAGTCGGTAATTCTGGCCCAGGTCTACAAATAAAGTGGGATAAGATGCAATGGAAGACAAACGTTTTCGCAGGAATTCCTCTGCTTTTGTGTATTGTTCAAGTTGCTGATAGCAAGTCACAAGGTTTTCGGCATAATCTGATCTGCGGGGGATACGATCTACTAGATTTTCATAATAGATCATTGCCTTCTCAAACTCCCCGTCATTAAAATACTGACGAGCCAAAAAGTCTTCCTGCCCAAACATTGGGAAAACGAGAAAGAACAGCCAGATCGAGCGTAGGAATTTCAATACATTTTTTTTCAAAGATACATGAAATCAGTAGCTGATGTTGGTAAAAGAATCCTAAAAACAAGCTCTTGTAAACCGCGAATTAGGAAATGGAATCAAAACCGGTGTAGGGTCGAAGCACCTCTGGGATCTCAATCCTGTCTCCTCGTTGATAATTTTCGAGGATGCCTGCCAATAACCTCGGAAGTGCCAGGGAACTGCCATTCAGGGTATGAGCGAGCTGGGTTTTATTTTGGCCATCCTTGTACCTAAGCTTGATTCGGTTTGCCTGAAATGTTTCAAAATTAGAAACAGAACTTATCTCCAGCCAGCGTTCTTGAGCGGTGGAATACACTTCAAAATCATAAGTGAGTGCAGACGTAAATCCTAGGTCTCCACCACAAAGTTTTAAGATGCGATAAGGGAGTTTAAGTTCCCTGAGCAGCTCCTTCACATGATCTACCATAATGTCCAATGCCTTATAGGAATTTTCTGGTTTTTCAACCCGAACGATCTCAACTTTATCAAATTGATGAAGTCGGTTCAAACCGCGAACATGGGCACCATAACTGCCTGCTTCTCTTCTAAAACAAGGCGTGTATCCGGTGTATTGGATGGGGAAATCGGATTCTTTTAAGATCACATCCCTAAGCATATTGGTAATGGGAACCTCGGCAGTTGGAATCAGATAGAGATTATCGGCCTCAAGCTCGTACATCTGCCCTTCCTTATCAGGTAATTGTCCTGTTCCAAAGCCGGACGCTTCATTCACCAGGAGAGGCACTTGCATTTCCGTATACCCAGCCTGTGTATTTTTATCAAGGAAATAGGCGATCAAGGCGCGTTGCAATTTGGCACCTTTTCCCTTGTAGATTGGAAAGCCTGCCCCTGTAACTTTGACGCCCAGTTCAAAGTCAATTATGTCATATTTTTTGGCCAGTTCCCAATGTGGCAAGGCATCCTCTTTTAATTCTGGTATATCCCCTTCTTCAAAAACCACCTCATTATCCTCTTCATTTGTACCCGCAGGAACGGAGGCATGAGGCACATTAGGGATTTGACTGAGAACTTCCTGAAGTGCAGCTGTTTTTTGCTGCAATACCTCTGCCAGGTCCTTACTGCTTTCTTTCAGCTGAGCTGTTTCAGCTTTGAGTGCATTAGCTTCCTCGGCTTTGCCTTGCTTAAAAAGAATTCCGATCTCTTTGGACATCGAATTAGACTTAGCGAGGGTATTATCCAGTTCGGCCTGGCTTGCCCGGCGTTCTTCATCGAGCCGAATAGCCTCATTGACAAGCGGTTCAGCATCAATACCCCTTTTTGCAAGAGCTGTGACTACAACGTCTTTTTCTTCCCTAATTCGGTGTACTTGAAGCATATAAATTAGTTAAGGCACAAATGTAGTACGAAAGCAGAATGAATCAAAGCTGAAGGACTTTATTCGATCTTTTCCAAAGCTATTTCATCGAGAGGCGAATCGAGTATCCAATGATGATGGATGAAAGGATCCCAGTCTTCTTTTGCCAGATCGACTCGGGGATCAGTAAATTGCTTAAGTGGTCGCCCGTTGATACTCACTTTCGCATCTGCATATATAGCAACATCCTGCCCGGCGAGCGCATATTCCCTGGCAAGGCGCTGAGAGAATTGCCAAATCAAATCCGGGTAGGCAGCAATTCGGATGCGCTGTTTTTTTGAGAGCATTTGATTGAGATCCACGATTTTTCTTGCACCTGTGTCTTTATCAGCTATTTCAAACTGTACGCTGCCATATCGAGCGCGAAGCATCATCCGCCAGCTCATTCGATGACCCTCTTCTGTCCATAGTACGTCTCCGGGGATCACGTGATGTCTGAGTGGCAGGGAGATCTGAACTATAAAATATAGCACCCAAGCCCAAATCCACATGGGTTTGAGTGAAGCAACTTTAGTAATGGGTTCTGTATTTATTGGTGTTTCCTTAAAGAACAATTTCCTAATAACTGCCGGGTCAAAAAAGAAGACTATCAGCGCAAGGGAGAGAAATGGAAAAATACCGATCTGAAAGACTACCGAATTAAAAAGATGAAAAATGAGGGCGAAGAAAAACGCTATTTTTCTACTAGGTTTCCATAGCAAGGCCGGAACGATTAGCGCGTCAAATAGGAGTCCACCCCATGTAACGATAGAGGTCATAAAAGGACTTTGTAAGGCACTCCCGACCACAGGATAATCCGCTTTGGTTTCAAGCAGAAAACGTACAAAAGTGTAATCAGTCCAGTCCGGGTAAATTTTGGCAATAGCCGCATAGGAATAGACCAGGAATAGTTGCAGGACTACAATCCATTTCACATAGGCTGGCATCCATTGATTTTGGGGTGTTCTCTGTTGTTTAACATCGAGGGAATGAGATGCATTTGCTGGCATAAAACACATAATTATAGCCAGAAGGATCAATAGGTAATAATGGTTGTTATACGCTGTTTTCTGAAGGAGATAGGCCAGGGTCCATAGCAGTGTAAATGCCGGCATGCAAAAACGATATCTATAGCCAAGGCTTATGCAGATGCCTAAGGCACCCATTACGACAAAATAGACATACATCTGAGGCCCGACGAGAAATTGAAGCCAGTTGAAACCAATAAAATTGAACGTAAAAGCTGGTTCTACAAGGATCTCGCGCACCCATCCGGTTGCAATTGCACCAAAACATTCCAGGCTGATCAGCGCCCCAAAAAGGATCCTAAATAGGATTAAGGGGCTGTTATCCATGGGTCGGGATAGCCAGGTAGCATTCATAATTCTGAAATGTATGCGAGGGCCTCTGTCTTGTCTATATCTAACTGTCGTTTTAAGTCATCGAGGGAATCAAATTTTTCCTCATCACGCAAGCGATATAAGACATGTACGCGTACAGGAAGATCGTACAAGTCTTTTTGCAGTTCAAAAAAGTGGATTTCAATAGACCTGCGTTTCCCTTTGACGGTTGGATTAAACCCAATATTCATCATCCCGTAATATTTATTGTCCGCAATATGTGCATAAACAACATAGGCCCCGTTTTTGGGGATCAGCTTATAGGGTTCATGGATGTGAAGGTTGGCCGTAGGGAAACTTAGCTGTCTTCCTAATCCTTTTCCTCTTCGGATCGTGCCACTTAGCATATAGGTATAACCCAGGTAAGAATTGGCAGTTTCAATATCCCCCTCCTTTAGCGCATTCCTTATTTTTGTTGAACTCACCGAGACTTCATTGATCTCCTGGACAGGAATTTCCACCACTTCAAATTCCAGCATTTCACCAAAGGCTTTAAGATCATTTATATCCGCATTCCTGTTGCGGCCAAAACGGTGATCATAACCGATAATGATCATTTTTGCCTGGAGCTGCTCAACCAAGTGATCACGAACAAATTCATCGGCACTGAGTCTGCTGAATTTCTTGCTAAATGGATGGATCACCAGGCATTCGAGGCCCGTCTCCTCAAGGATGGATATCTTCTCATCTAAAGTATTGAGGAGTTTGAGTCCGTCATCCTGCTGCAGGACCATACGTGGATGAGGAAAAAATGTTAGAACCGTGGGGCGAAGTCCGGATTTTTTGCCAGTACTGATCAATTGATCTAAAATCCGTCTATGCCCAATATGTACACCGTCAAAAGTGCCAATTGTCAGTATGGAGGCATGGTTTTTGTCGTATTTAGCAATACTTTGGACTATATCCACAGATTTGACTATTAAAAAAGGCTTACATTTAATCCTCTAAAAGGCCCCGAATGCGAGTAAAATTACAGCTTGTTTTATCATTTCCCATATTTATTTTTTGCTTGAGCGCATTTGCACAGCAAAGCTCCTGGGAAGGTGTATCACAAAAGCCTGTTGATGGGATTTCGTTCCTGAGCGAGGAAGAAACAGCTCGGTCTAAAGTATACCGACTAGATCAAGATAAACTTGCA
>JAOTYW010000126.1 GCA_029861705.1 Flavobacteriaceae bacterium | reverse complement strand
ATATATTCCTCCTTATTGTACAGCGGAATAACTATGCTTAATTTCATTATTGTTTCGGTTAAGTTGTAAAATTATTTCTTGAATATGTTTACTAAAAATCTATTTTGAATACGTAAAAACTATGACTATAATGCTGGTAATTTAATGCTATATTAGTTTAGTTTACTACTACCCATAATAGTCTTCATTGAAGGGTTTTAACCATTCCAGAATCATATTTTCTCCATCGGTATCTGAGATCTTTAATAGGTTCTTAAACTCGTTTATTTTACTGTTAACTTCCGCAATTGAGCTGGCTACTAGATAAATCCTGGCAAAAACTTGTTTTTCAGTTCCCAACCAATCTTCATTTATGACATCCCCTTTTTTAAACCGCTCTAATACAAAAATTACATTTTCATCAGCTTTTATCTCATTTAAGCCTTGAATTGAATCAATCTTTCCATCTGTTAGGAGTACCCAAATCGTACAGGCGATTTTGCCTTTAAACGTATAATCATTTTTTTCATGAAAATCGTCTTCTCCGAAAACTCCAGTAAATGCATAGTTGATCAACATTTTCTTATGGTCGAACCCGTTGATGTGCGCAAGATGAAAGTGCATGCCTTCACCTTGTAATCTAAACCCCGGATCATAGGCATAAATAACATTGTCTTCAACAAAAAATTGAATATTAAGTACTCCGTTTTGGATATTTAATCCTTTGAAGAGTTCACATAATTTGGGATGAACTTCCTTAACAAACAAATCTGAATATTTAGAAGGATAAATGGCGCCAATACAAACCGGACTTGCATCCCCTTGTTTTTTTGTGGTAAATCTATCTGATATTGCAGAAATGTAGGGAATACCATTTCTAAATGTATAGTATGCGGCCATGTCATCGCATTCCATGTATTTTTCAACCAAAACCACCCCTTTTTTTGAAAACTTTAAAGCTGTTTTGACCGATTCCTTATAATCCGCGTCATCCCTGCAAATCTTCATGCCAACTCCACCGCCTCTATCTACCGGTTTGATCATTAAAGGATAATCAATATCCTTTGGTTTATCGATCTCTGAAGCTTCATTTAAATAAATACCTGGTATATCTTGTATATTATATTCGTGACAATATCGTTTAAAACCGTCTTTGCTACAAAAAGCCTCTACAGCTTCTTTGGTCACATAGCAATGCATGTTCAGCTTTTCACAAATTTCACGGTATGGCTTTACTAAAACATCAACAACGCCTATCAAAACGGCATCGACTTTCAGGTTTTTTGCTAGCTCAACCATTTTATCCACATCAAAAACGTCCATATCATAACTTTCTGACGCATTTTTCTTTGCCGGTGAACCTTGGTCCATGTCTACAACGATTGTATGGTAACCCATGGAAATTGAAGTATTTACTAAGACTGCTGTTTCGGGGTTTCCACCAAGGATCATAATTTTTTTCATATGTAAAATGGTTTATTTTTTTATTAGATGAAAATTATCCGGTTGATACATATGTCCAATTGAGTCTATAATACGATTAATAAGGACTAGTTTAATTGAAATTTAAAATCATCATCAAATCCTAATCGATTTAATAAAATGCTGATTTCATTAATATCCGTATTGAATTTCACAATCTTCTCTTCATCAATACCCATAAGGTTTAATTCTGCCTTAATCGCATCATAATTCGAGGGAATTAAAGTGGCTATTATGACATGATCAAATTCGGCATTATCAATAGAACTGATAGGTCTGACAGAATTACCGCCAACCTTCAATTCATGATAATCAAGATCTATCCATCTGATTACCTCAAAAAAATGGTTTTTATTATTGGTAGATAAAATATGTTGTCCGAAAGAACCTGAACTATACACAACCACTTTGGAATTGGATGCTACATTTAAAAAGGGATTAAAAATTAGGCTACCATCCTTATCATAGATCAAACCTCCGGATCTGACCAAAATTTGAGAATATAGATAATACCTGATCTGTTCATTCAGGTTATTTTCATTCAGCACCCCTTGAAGTTTTGATTTTAAAAAATTCATTAATAATCCCAGTCTATAATACTCCATTTGAGGATTTTCAATAGACTTTACTATAGAATCGTGTCGCTGCCTGTAGTAATAGAGAGGTATTTTGCTTACTGTTAAACTTTTAGAAATGGATAGGTAGGCATAGGTAATTGCGGCATCCTCTCCCATAATTATTTCATTGGGAACATCATACAGGATTTTACCCAGCAATTCCCGTTTGTAAAGTTTGTTCCATACATATGTTGATATGCCATGTTCACAGAATCGGCCATTATATATCGCATTTGGAAGTATAGAGGCTTGTAATTGGTCATGATCATAAATACCGGTTGAATTGGGCTTTATCGTTTCAATTTTTCCATCAAACTCCCTGAAATGGCCAGTCACCACAAGGTCTGAGTCATTTGCTTCAGCAAGTTTATAAAGGACATCCAGGTAATAGTTGTCTACCCAATCATCACCATCTACAAAGGCGATGTATTTTCCCCTGGCATTTCTCAATCCTGCCTTACGCGCACTCAATAGTCCTCCATTTTCTTTGTGAACAACCCGCACTCTGGAATCCTTTTTGGCATAGGCATCGCAAATTTCAGGACAACTATCCGGACTTCCATCGTTGACAAGAATCAACTCAAAGTCCAAAAAGGATTGATTCAAAATGCTGTCAACACATTTTGGTAAATACTTTTCTATTCTAAAAATGGGGACAATTACACTTATTTGAGAAGTATTCAACAGATTCAATTTTAATTAATTTCGATATAAAACAAGCCTCCACCATAAGTATCGTTGCTAGATTCAGACTTAGCGGTAGTTACATATAAGTTGGAAAAATTATCAAAACAACAAGATGTTACATTAGGACAGGGTAAATTGTGTTCTTCTAATTTATGCCCATTCAATGGGTTCCATTTAGATACGCATCCCCCTCCCCATTCTGCAACCCACAACATTCCGTCACTATCAATACTCATTCCATCAGGACTTCCCTTACCCTTGAATTCTATGACATAAGAATCAAACACTACTTTACCGCTTCCTGAATTATAAAGATATTTTGCCACTTTTTTTGTTGGCGTATCAATGAAATAAAGGAATCTATCATCCAGTGAAAATGCAAGGCCATTAGAAATAGTTGTATTCTCTATAATAGTCTCATACTGTCCCTTGTGATAGGAATAAACCTGTCCTATTTTTTCCTTTACTTCAGGGTATCCCATTGTTCCAACAATAATTCTCCCTGCCGAATCTTTAATGCCATCATTATATCTTACGGAACTGTCTATGTTCATTTGAAAAACAAATTGCTTCTGCAATGTGTTGAAATCAATTTCAAAGAATCCATTTTTGGAAGCGGCTAACACTGTTCTATTGCCAGAAAGATAAATGCAACCCACAGGAGAATCTAATTTAACACTGAGTATTTCATTCGTATCGGGATTATAACAATAGACCAAATAATCCAGGATAGAGACAAAATAAAGGAGATTGTTTTCGCGATCAAAAACCGGACCTTCCAATAGTTCTGAACCGGAATAAAACATTAAAGATGGAACCATACTACGCTTTTAAATATATTCTCCGCCTGTAATTCTGATTAAAGAACCTGTAGTCATACTGGACGCATCAGAAATTAAATACATTATAGCCGGAATAGGATCATTGCTGTTGAGCATTCGCCCCATTGGAATTATTTTTTTGGCTTCATTTTGCAGTTCAGCCTCAGTCTTTCCCTCTTGTGCTCTTAAGTCTAATTCTCCTTCAGTATTTGTCCAACCCATTACAACGTAGTTTGATCTAATTCCATATTTAGCATAATGATGCGCGATATGATTAGACAGGGTGTAAAGCGTACTTTTAGTCAGGGCGTACGGGGCTCTGTTCTCTTCACCGTAATCCATGTGAGCAGATCCAAAAAATATGATAGAACCAGAATTAAGCTCTCTCATGGATATCAATACGTGTTTTAATAAGAAATATGGGGCTTTGAGATTAATATTAAAAACACTGTCGTAGAGAGCTTCTTCAGTATCTATAATAGATGAGACCGGGGTTATTCCTGCATATAATACTAAGGCATCTATTCTTTTAAATTTTTTTATAGTCGCCTTGTAAAAATTTTCAATTTCATGAATACTATTTAGATCGATTTTATGAAAATAGAGCTTGCTATCTTGTCCGGTAGATCGGATGATCTCTTTACCTATTTCAGCATCCCGACCGCAAAAGGATACATTGTATCCCTTTTTTATACAGGATCTAAGAATCTCTTTACCAACTCCTTTGGCTCCGCCTAAGATCATTACTGTTTTCATGGATATCCCAAGCTAACTCATTTGTATTGTATCACTGTTCAAAGCTACTTATTTATTTCAGGAGGTAGTAGTTTCATCTACATAAAGAAGATAAAATCGATTAAAAATAGCAGGAATTCACAAGAATTATTATGACTCACTTACTGCCCATGAACCTTGGCATTGTATCATTTTCACTAGTGGTTGCGCCATCTTGCTGCAATACCTTCTTAACTGTCTGAAACAAGATCTTCATATCCGTAACAAAACTTATATTGTGTACGTACCAAACGTCTAAGGCAAACCTTTCTTCCCAGCTAATAGCATTGCGTCCGTTTACTTGAGCCCATCCAGTAATGCCGGGCTTAATAAGGTGACGCTTCGCCTGTTCCTCGTTATACAGTGGAAGATAGGCCACCAACAACGGCCTTGGACCTACAATAGACATATCCCCTTTAATAACATTAATTAGTTGCAATAATTCATCAAGGGAAGCATTACGCACAAACCTGCCTATCTTGGTAATTCGTTCTTTATCCGGTAAAAGATTCCCATTTTCATCCTTTCTATTGTTCATTGTTCTGAACTTAATAAGGGTAAAGATCTTTGCATTTTTCCCTGGTCGCTTTTGAAAGAAGAAAGGATTGCCCTTATTTGCTAAGACAAGAAAAACTATCAATATTATTATGATTGGTGATAACACCAGGAACGCCGTAAGCGCAACAAAAAAATCTGCAATTCTCTTAACAATTCCTGTATACATAGTAGGTGCTATTTAATATCGATTGATTTAATGGATATAAACCTTAGCAATTGACCCAAAAGTTATTGAAGTATGTGTTCTTTTAGATTTCATCCCAACTTTTACCCTACTTTAAATTGATTGACTATTGTTTGATACGCATGATTTGGGGTCAGGTTGTTTTTCATATAATTATAGCCTTTTACCCCCATTTCTCTGCGTAATTCTTCATTCTCATAAAGTCTCAACAAATTTTTCTTTAAGGCGTCTGTGTCGCCTGATACAGACCAAAATCCACAACCAATATTCTCTTGTATTACACCAAAATCGGTATTGGCATCCAAAGCAGATAATATTGGCAATTTGTACCTATAATAGGCATTTACCTTAGATGGAAAGTTTGGTATCGTAAAATTTTTATTAAGCGATATAAGTCCAATATCTGAGATTTTTAAAATCTTACCCAATTCATTTCGGTTTACGCTATCCATGAAAATAACGTTCTCAAGGTTTTTTTCCTTTGCCAAAGCTATTATCTTATTCTTTTCGGTTCCCCAACCGATTATCAGAAACACCAGATCATTAAGATGCTGCACCGTTTCTGCCAGCTCAATAATGTTCTCCACTTGCTGAGGCAGGCCAATATTTCCCGCATGAATGGCCACAAATTTGTTTAAAAGTCCATATCGCTTGCGTAACTCTGTTTCTTCTTCGACTATTTCATGACTTTCTTTTAGTGTTTCCCAATTGGGTAACAAATGTAATTTTGAAGTGTCAACATAGGTATTGTGTCTTTTGACATAGTTCACGTTTGCTGGTGACATACAGCCAATGCTATCAGATTGACGATATAATTTTTTCTCTAATTTCCTGAAATAATAATATGGCAATCCATGCTGGGACATCATTTTTAGATCCACACCATTTTGCGGGAATATATCTCGCAAAATAAGATAGAGTTTTGCCTTTGATTGTTTTTTTAACCAAAATGCCACTTTTATCATGGTTATTGGGGGTGTTGGAACAATGATTAAGTCAAAATCCAGGGGTATTTGAGACTTTTTAAGCGCATTCTTAAATTGGTATGGGAGTAAAATATTGGAGATACCTTTCTGAATTAAACCGCTTCCAAATAATTTTAGAGTAGGTACTCTTAAGACGTTTATACCTGCTTCTTTACTAAGAGAAGCCTTTTTCTTATCATCTATAGAGGGGGCAACTACCCATACATCGTGGCCATTCTTCAGAAAATTGATCATCAAATCAGGATACATACCTGGTTCTGACGTAGCGTTCGAATAATTTAATGCTAAGAAAACAACTTTCTTCATAGGTTTTTTGACCAAACTACACGATTTACATAGTCTACATACGAAAGAATGATTCGCACCACTTTTTCGCTAACATTAGGCATTTTATAGTCTGGCACTTCTCTAAAATTGCGCTTAGGATTCCTTTCCTGTTTTTGAAGTATTTCCAGCGCTTGCATTATTCTTTCAGGATTTAACCCCACCATCATAACAGATGCCTCTTCCATGGCTTCGGGTCGTTCATGAGCTTCGCGGATATTCAAGGCATGGAAATTAAGAATAGACGACTCTTCTGAAATTGTACCGCTATCTGATAATACAGCGAAGGAATGGTACTGTAAAGCATTATAATCAGAAAAACCAAGGGGTTTTAGAAATTGAATATTTTGATGCGTTTTTACCTTCTTGGAATCGAGCATTTTTCTCGTACGAGGATGGGTAGAAACAATGATTGGGTAATTATACTTTTCGGCAATTTGATTCAAAGAACTAATCAATCCTTCAAAATTCTTTGGGTTATTGATGTTTTCTTCCCTGTGTGAACTCACAACAAAATACTGCTGCTCTTTTAGGCCCAGGTCACTTAACACAGAAGAAGCTTCGATCTTAGGAAGGAATTGGTTCAGCACTTCAAACATTGGGCTACCGGTCTTGATCACTTGGTCCGGAGGCAAGCCCTCTCGAAGCAGATATTCTCGCGCTATATCACTATAGGTGAGATTTATATCGGCTACGTGGTCCACTATCTTTCTATTGGTCTCTTCGGGCACTCGCTGATCGAAGCAGCGATTTCCGGCTTCCATATGAAAGACAGGGATCTTCCTTTTTTTAGCCGGAATGGCACAAAGGCATGAATTTGTATCGCCGAGCACTAAAAACGCATCAGGGGCAATTTCTTCCAGGATGGGATCTATTTTGATAAGAATCTGTCCGACAGTTTCCGTAGCATTCTTACCGGCCGCATTTAAAAAATGATCTGGTTTCCGGATACCGAGGTCTTCGAAAAAGATCTCATTGAGTTCGTAGTCGTAATTCTGTCCGGTATGGACAAGGGTATGTTCAATGGCTCCATGATTATCCAAAGCCTTTATTACGCAGGATAACCTGATGATTTCAGGCCTGGTGCCTACTACGGTTATAACTTTAAGTTTTTTCAATGATTAAGTATTTAGATTGATCTGCGTTAGACGTCTTCAAAATATGTGTCCGGATCTGCCGGATCATATGGCTCGTTGATCCAAAAGAGGGTAATGAGTTCTTCATCGCCAACATTCTTAATATTGTGCGTGTACCAAATTGGCATATCCACATAGGCCGGTTCCGTTCCATCCAGCTCGTAAGAGATCACTTCTTGCGTTCCGATCTTCCTTAATTCGATCAGGGCTTTACCCTTTATCACCGCAAATCGTTCGGCTTTACGTGTATGAAAATGATTGCCCCTTGTGATGCCCGGAACAGTAGTGGAGAACGAAAATTGCCCGGAAGTTTGAGCGCGCGCAATTTCCACAAAACTGCCCCTGTTATCGGTATGCTGGGTATATTTTACAGGATAGTGCTCAGGTGAAATATAGCACCTGAACGTATTGAACAAATCTCGTTCAAACGGATCTTCCAGGTTCGGA
>JAOTYW010000306.1 GCA_029861705.1 Flavobacteriaceae bacterium | reverse complement strand
TGCCTTTTTGCTCGCTTTTTTTAATCAATTATCCGGGATCAATTTTGTGCTATACTATGCGCCTGAAATATTAGAAAGAGCAGGCTTGGCGGCTAAGGAATCACTTTTCAGCTCAATATCCATTGGCATTGTAAACCTTATATTCACTATAGTTGGGATTCGTTTAATAGATCAGCTGGGCCGGAAACAACTAATGAAGATAGGTTCTATCGGGTATATCCTCAGCTTAGGCCTGGTGGCCTGGTGTTTTTACAGTGGTGCAAGTTCAACATTATTGTTAATATGTATCCTGGTTTTTATTGCTTCTCATGCCATAGGACAAGGTGCCGTAATATGGGTGTTTATCTCTGAGATATTTCCTAATAAAGTCAGGGCGTATGGTCAATCCTGGGGAACAGGAACCCATTGGGTATTTGCGGCCATTATTACGCTAATTACGCCCATCTTCCTGGATGCAGAAGCGGGAATATTCAAAGACAATCCCTGGCCAATATTCTTGTTCTTCTCATTTATGATGGTGCTTCAATTACTATGGGTGATCTTTATAATGCCTGAAACAAAAGGAGTTTCCCTGGAAGAATTGGAAAAACGGATGAGAAAGGACTAAAATGGCGTTCATCCGAAGCATTTAACCCTTGGTCGATTTGCCATTGTCCATAAAGCGGTTTTCTTAAAAATTCCGTACATTGAAGCAAACTATATGGAAAAATGGAAGAACATATCACAGCAGGAACTAGGTTCCTAAATGGCTTTTTGAGCATAATGGTCGTGGTTTTGGTATTTATCCTCGTGGCCGTAGTAGTAACACTACTTCTTGCAGTCTTAGGAATTGTTTAAATTATTTTCCAACTTCCTTAGACTCCTAATTAAAAATCTTCAATTCTTAAAAATGTGTGGTGGATATATGCCGTTAATTGTGCTATATCCTCAAAATAAGACATTGGAGTAATTTTACTCCAGCATATGTTTTGGCAACTATCTCTTTCCTTCACGGAAATTTTAGGGCATCAATCAGCACTCTATCACTTCAAATTTTCGGCTAATCAAAATTTTTTTCGCTGTTGGACGACCAAATCGTTGTTTTCATCGTATATTTTTAAGTATCTTGCGCCACCTCGACATGAGGATTAAACCAAGGTAGCCTATGGAATAAAAAAAATTTATACGGTTCCCACATGTTGAAAACATTTGATTCACCCCATATCTTTAGCAGAAAAGCAAAGCTTTTCTGCATTCCTGCATTTTATTTAGTATTTGCCCCACACTATGAATAGACCTTTACGATCTAAACATCACTCTTTGGTTTTTTTATTAACCCCACTAACAATTCATGTATGAAATTGAAAACTACCCTATTATTAATGGCCCTTATTGGCTTTTCCAATGTACAAGCTCAATGCTTTGTAGAACAAAATGGCATTGTTGCAGTAGAAGCGGAATCCAAAACCGCTTCGGGCTGGAATATCGAGACAAGCGCAACACCTTATAGCGGAAGTGGTTATATTGCCTGGCGTGGTCCCAATTATTTTGACAGTCCCGGAAATGGTGTCATCACTTACAGTATCACGATTAATAATCCCGGAACTTATAGATTCATATGGAGGAGCAAAGTTGGTATTATAGACACTTCTCATCCAAATCCCTCATCAGAACACAATGACTCTTGGCTTAAAATTGAAGGTTCCGATTTTTTTGCACAAAGTGGTTCAAGTATAAAATATCCTATAGGGTCCGGAAAAACTCCTGAAGTCTTTGGTTCAGGAAGTGATGGATGGTTCAAAGTTTTTCTTTCGGGCACCACTAATTGGACTTGGAATACACTTACCAGTGATAATAACGGACATTTTATTTATGCAACTTTTAATTCTCCTGGTACTTACAATGTTAAAATATCAGGAAGATCAAACGGACATTTTATCGACCGCTTTGTAATGTACAAAGAAAGTTTATACAGTATAAATCAGGCTATAAGTGCGTCAGCTTGTGGTACGCCTCCACCACCAGATGGCGGGGGTGAAGATCCGCCACCACCTCCTCCACCACCATCAGGTGAGAACAACCCTCCTACTGTGAGTATTACAAACCCTGCTAATGGAGCTAACTTTGATACAGGTAGTAATGTTGCGGTAACTTTAAATTCTAGTGATCCTGATGGAGATATTACAAAACATG
>JAOTYW010000307.1 GCA_029861705.1 Flavobacteriaceae bacterium | reverse complement strand
TTCCATAGTTCCTGTGCTATCAAATCAAAGGTACTCAATATTACTCCGTATATTTATTCGCTGAAAAAACAGGTCTATGAACATTGAGTTCAACAAGAATGAAGATCACAACAAGATGCTTGTTTCTGATCTTAGAAAAAGGCTCAACCGCACCAAATCAGGCGGCGGTAAAGCACGTATTGAAAAGCAACATGCCCAGGGAAAAATGACTGCCAGGGAGCGTGTTGACTATATCCTTGATAAAGGTTCTGAACAAGTGGAGATCGGTGCGCTGGCTGCTGAAGGAATGTATGAGAAGGAAGGCGGTTGTCCTTCTGCCGGAGTGGTGGTGGTCATGGGGTATATAAAAGGCCGACTCTGCATTGTTGTTGCCAATGACGCTACTGTTAAAGCAGGGGCCTGGTTTCCCATGACAGCAAAAAAGAATTTGCGTGCACAGGAGATCGCCATAGAGAACAAAATACCCATAGTATATTTAGTTGACAGTGCCGGGGTCTACCTCCCTTTGCAGGATCAGATCTTTCCGGACAAGGAACATTTTGGTCGCATTTTTAGAAATAATGCGATCATGAGTAGTATGGGCATTCCCCAAATCGCTGCTGTAATGGGGAGCTGTGTGGCCGGAGGCGCCTATCTGCCGATCATGAGCGATGAGGCCTTGATCGTAGATAAGACGGGAAGTATTTTCCTGGCGGGAAGTTACCTGGTAAAAGCAGCGATTGGCGAGGAAGTCGACAATGAAACTTTAGGAGGTGCAACGACGCATTGTGAGATCAGTGGGGTTACAGACTACAAGGCAAAGGATGATGCCCATGCCTTAGATACTATTAGAAACTTAATAGATAAACTCGGTTCTAACCCTAAAGCCGGGTTTAGCAGGATAAAAGCAGAGAAACCAACAGAACAAGTGGCGGATATCTATGGCTTGATCCCGGATTCGCGATCGGAGCCCTATGACATGCTGGAAGTGATCAAGCGCCTGGTTGATAATTCTGATTTTGAACAGTACAAAGCGGGTTTTGGGAAAACTATCCTGACCGGATATGCCCGTATTGACGGCTGGGCAGTGGGTATTGTTGCTAACCAGCGAAAAGTGATCAAGACTAAGAAAGGGGAAATGCGATTTGGGGGCGTTATCTATTCCGATTCTGCAGACAAAGCCACACGCTTTATCGCGAATTGCAATCAAAAGAAGATCCCGCTCGTATTTCTTCAGGATGTGACCGGTTTTATGGTCGGAAGCAAAAGCGAACACGGGGGTATAATAAAGGACGGAGCCAAGATGGTAAATGCCGTAAGTAACTCGGTTGTACCAAAATTTACGATTATTGTGGGTAATTCCTATGGTGCCGGTAATTATGCCATGTGTGGAAAGGCCTATGATCCCAGGTTGATCGTTTCCTGGCCTTCGGCTGCGCTGGCTGTAATGAGTGGAAACTCTGCCGCCAAAGTTTTATTACAAATAGAAAAGGCCTCGCTTAAGAAAAAAGGAGAACAAATCACCGCAAAGGATGAAGAGGCTTTATTCCAGGAAATAAAAGGTAGATATGATCAACAAATTTCTCCTTATTATGGCGCAGCCCGTCTCTGGACTGATGCTATCATCGATCCGAAGGATACCCGAAAATGGATCTCTATGGGCATTGAAGCGGCTAACCACGCCCCTATCGAAAAAGCCTTTAATATGGGTGTGCTGCAGGTATAGAACTCCTACAGATTACATATTATCTGAGGACTACACTACTGCCATTTGAAATAGTGAATAATTTCTGATTCACATCTTGAAGGAAGAGCTTGAAATGGCGAATTTCCTGGCCCTGGCTGCGTTCTCCATATGCCGAATATACTGTCACCTTTAAGTGGGTAGGCGTCAAGCTTTTGTTCCCTAAATATGTAGCATTCACCGCCCAGGTACCGGGCAAATTTCCGTCGATGATATATTCGGCAATAGAGTAACCTTTTTCTTTTTCCTCTGCGATCCGTTTTTCACTGTCTGCATAGGTGTGTTTCCAGGTATAATATTGTCCGCCCGGATTTACAAATTGTAATTCAAATTCGGCTTCACTGTCACTCCATTCAAATACTACACGCGTAGTCCCATCTACAAAGGGATCCGTAAGAATATCACGCACTCTGCGTCCTATGCTCCTCCCATCAAGCGCGAGTAAATTG
>JAOTYW010000125.1 GCA_029861705.1 Flavobacteriaceae bacterium | reverse complement strand
ATGAGCACTGTGGTCCTGACGGATATCCAATACAGCGAAATGGGTTTTAAAAATATCCACCTTATCCCTGAACCGATCCAATTCATCCAAATACAGTCCGTGGTATTGTTCTACCAGGATCTTCCTTATATCATTTAGCGTATTTTTTATATAGGAATATGTAAGATTCTTGCCAGGATCGAACATGGCTTTGTAAAGACCTTCCCTGAGCTCCTGCAAGTTATCCTGTAGCCCATTGAAGCTTAATTTTTGCTGTAACGCCTTTAAGTCTTTATAATAACATTTCATCAAAGTCATTCGCAGTTCTTCTGCAACCTGTCGCGTGATCTCTGCGGTAACAAAAGGATTCCCGTCCCGATCGCCTCCTGGCCAAAATCCTAATTTGATCAGGTCATAATTGGCAAAGGACGGATCATCTACTGTTGATTTAATCTGTTGGTAAAATTCTGATATGGCATCATAGTAAATGTGCCTAAGCATATGAATGATGTTCTTTGCTTCATCCAAAGGCGTAGGTTTCTTTCTATTGATCAGGGAAGTCAGCCCTAATTGCTGCAAGCACATATCAATGCCATCGATCTTATCTTCCGGAATAAGAGACCGCAGTTCGCGCATAATGTCCAGGACGGCCGGGGTATAGAATTGCGTCGGATGCGCTGTTAGAACTATCCTGGCACTAAAATTTGAAAGTTTCTCCAGAAATTGATCCCATCGCTCATTCTTCTGAGCAAATTGTGTATAGTCTTTTATGGATAAAGAATCGGTGTGTTCATGTAATTTAGGAAAGGCAGCATCCTCTACACTATCATAGAGTACTACCTGGCGCTCTACGTATTGGATGATCATGAACATAAAATCGATCTTTTCGATCTCTGTTCCTACCTCAGTAAATTGCTCAAAAAATGTATCCAAAATGGTTTTTGGATCTTTTCCTTCCCCAAGGCCTTTTTCACACTGTTGGAACATCAAGGGAATCAGCATACCTACATTCTCAATATCCCGATAAGGCAAATTCAAAAAAAGGCTGTTATAGACCTTAAATTTCTTGCTTACCGTCTTTTCAAATTCCAATAAACGTTCCGTCTGGCTCATATGCTACTATTTCTCTGATTGGGCTTTTAAAAATCAGAACAACAAATATCGGCATAAGAAACCTATGTTCCATCTTGAATTCTCTCTAATTTATCTGACATCTAAAGTGGCCTATTTGGCAGTGAGAAAATGGGCCTAGAAAAACTGGCAGTATTGTGCAGCCCGAAAATCTAGTGTAGAAAACGCTGGGTCTCTGGCCTTGGCAGCTTTATATTCAGGAATACTGCCAACAGCCCGATTGGCAGATCCTGAAGGCGCCGTAAGTGAGATAGTGCGTATGACCCGCACGTGGCCCTGATCCTGTAATTCAAATTGATGGATCCGCGGGACGTCATTGTTCACTACGCTGAGCGTGTGCCCTTGTTGCTTTAAATATTTTCGAAACAAATATTCCGGACCATTTTTACTATTTCCTCCGGTAAAAAGCAAGGTATCTACCTTATGATATTGTTTGAGGTAACCAAACATATCACGCAGTACGATGTTTGACATGCCAAGATCTGAAGCATCCACTTTTATCCGTTCTGCCCGATCTATTATATCGCAAATACCAATCCTTCTTTTGAGTAGAAATTCCTTGCGTTGCCTCACGGCTTCCTCGGATGTTTCGTACAAGAGACCCAGCACAAAAATCTTGTCTAGTATTTTCCATAACTGCCCATCCTTACTTCCATAGCAAAAATCAATATCGCCAGGTTTCAGATCTCCCGTCGTAAACCTGGGAGGTGGTAAAGTTCCAACAATTAATTTGGTGGCCTCCTTGAATAAGAAAGGAGGATAAGGATGAACATGCTTGAACACTATTGGATCAACATCTGGCATACTCAAATGTAAGCAAAGCTGCTAAGTGTCGTCCTGAAGCATTGTCATTTAGAGCTTAATTCCTTAGCTTTAGAAAAATGTAATTCCACCCATGGGTAAAGGCGACAAAAAAACGAAACGAGGTAAAATAGCAAATAAATCATATGGCGCAAGGCGACCGCGAAAAACAAAAGCCGCGCCACCCCCCAAGAAAACTACGAAGCGAGCAAAGAAAAAAGCTTAATCGATAACAAAGTTTAAGATCACTTCCCCAGTGTCGCTCACATCGAGTTCATACGTATAAAACCCGATAGGCAAAGGCGTTTCTCCAACAAAATCTATCGGCTGTAAGACATATGTGTCTTCGCCGGATGTTATTTGGATAAAGGCGTATCTGTACGCTGTTTCATAAGTCAAATACTCAGAATATGAATCCGGGGATACATTCATATGCGTTTCGGTTGCCTCTCCAACAACCACTTCATCGAAGATCAGTGAACTCACATTTTTAATACGAAGATTTACTTCAGACACTTCATCGTCCCGGTCTGTACAACCGACACCGAGTGCTGCCACTAAGGCGAATACTAAAACAAACTTTTTCATTCGATTTTTACTAAGAAGATTCTGTAGTAAGAGAACGGTTGCTTTCTAAAAATATTCTATCGTATAAATACCGGATTCTGAGGATCTGTAGTATGTTCCCCGGAGTATGTATAGCCGTCGTAATCAAAGTTCCTGACTTTATCCAGTGTATCGGCTTTGTTTTCCAGGATATATCGCACCATGCGGCCCCTGGCTTTCTTGGCAAAGAAGCTCAAAACTTTTAATTGCCCCTTATTCCAGTCCTTAAAAATCGGAGTGATCACTGGCACTTTTAATGCTTTAGTATCCAGAACTTTGAAATACTCTTTACTGGCCAGGTTGATAAAAAGTTCATTATCACCCAATTCTTCATTTAAGGCTTTTGTAATATTCTTTTGCCAAAACTCATAGAGATTACGCTTTCGATTATATCTAATGGCCGTTCCCATCTCCAAACGATAAGCCTGGATGAGATCCAGAGGTTTCAGGTAGCCATACAAACCGGATAGGATACGAAGGATATCCTGCATATGATCGATCTGTTCTTTTGACAGTGTAAACGGATCGAGTCCCAGGTAAACTTCCCCATTAAATGTAAAAACAGCTTGCCTGGAATTATCTGGCGTATGCTCTGCTTGAAAGTCGTGGTTCCTTAGCCAGTTAACATTAGCAAGGGATTCTGAAATACCCATTAAACGGGCTAAAGATCTTGGGTTCCTTTTTAATAAAACGGAATTAAGCTTTTCTGCTTCCTTAAGAAATTGCGGTTGTGAATGTCTGTTGGTTGGGACAGGCCGTTCCAAATCCAAAGACTTGGCTGGCGAAATCACAATTTTCATTAGTTAATGGTTTAGATACTAAGTTCTATTTGAACAGGACCAAATATAAATATCAATTATTATGTATGCATACTAAATGGCGTTAAGTTTTTGATATTAGTATAAAAAAAACTATAATTATTGAGAATGTGAGGAATAGCCCCGCCATTTTGCGATACAATCTTCAAAATCTTTTGGAATAGGTGCCGTAAATTCATGGAATTTACCAGTCCTGGGATGTGTAAAGCCAAGCGTATGTGCATGTAACGCCTGTCTTGGCAGTACTTTAAATGCGTTTTCTACAAACTGACGGTATTTTGTAAAAACCGTTCCTTTTAAAATGGCATCTCCCCCGTAGCGCGCATCATTGAAAAGCGTATGCCCAATATGTTTCATATGTACCCTTATTTGATGGGTTCTCCCGGTTTCGAGATGGCATCGGATCAAGGTAACATAGCCTAAACTTTCTATGACCTCATAATGGGTGACTGCATGTTTCCCTTCTGTGCCTTCCGGAAACACCTGCATTTGTAATCTATTCTTGGGATTTCGTCCAATATGCCCCTCAATAGTACCTTTATCTTCCTTGACAGAACCCCATACCAATGCTATATAAGTGCGAGTGCTTGTCTTTAGAAAAAATTGTTCTGCCAGTTTAGACATAGCCTCCTCTGTTTTGGCAACTACCAGGAGTCCGCTTGTATCCTTATCAATTCTATGCACGAGGCCAGGTCTCTTGTCCTTATTCAGCGGTAGATTGTCGAAATGATGTACCAGGGCATTCAAGAGTGTCCCTTGATAATTCCCGTGACCAGGATGGACGACCATACCTGCAGGCTTGTTTACTACAAGAAGATCGTCATCTTCATAAACGATGTCCAGCGGAATGTCTTCCGGAGTTAATAAAAGTTCATAAGGGGGGTGCTCAAAAAGTACTTTTACCTCATCTCCAGGTTTCACTTTGTAATTCTGTTTTACCGGCGAATCATTCACCCATATATGCCCTGCCTTAGCGGCTTGCTGAATTTTGTTACGCGTAGCATTCTCAATAAAATTCATCAGAAATTTATCTACCCTTAAAGGCTCCTGTCCGGAAGCTGCTTGAAATACAAAATGTTCAAAGAGAGAATCATCTTGAACATCAGGGCTTGAATTAGGTTCCATTGATTATTGAGAATCGGCTTTGATCTGCGCTCTTGAAGGAATGATTCCATTACCACAAACCAATTCAATCTTAGAGGTCTTAGGGATCTTGTCTCCTTCATTGATCCGCTTGCCCTTATACTTAATGTAGTAGACCATATCTTTTCCAAGTTGGTCTATATAAGATACCCGTTCAACATCCAGACCAACTGCCCTGAGCATAGAAGTAGCATTGCGTTGAGTAACCTGAATGATCTTGGGGACAGTCACTTTCTTATAACCTGAGGGATTTACGGTTACATAGATCTTTCGATTTTTCTTGACCTTATTGCCGGCAGGAGGGTCTTGTTCAATAATTGAAAACCTCGGATAGTCCGGGTTAAAATTGGCAGAATCCAGGACCTCGTACCGTAAGTCGGCCCTCTCTATCGCATCCCGCATATCCATAACCGAAAGCTTTGCCAGATCTGGCACTTGCACAAAGTCGCCATGATGCGTGCTCTTTTTTAGCCATTGTAAGGCTATAACAACCAGCACTACTCCAACAACTACGGCTGCTGCAAGGTTGACCAGCAGCGCTTTACTTTTGATGAATTTCCATAATTGCTTCACGGATTTCTTCTTTTTTAAGCGTGTCAAAGATATAAAATGGTATCCTTATGACATCTAAATCTTCGTTAAATGGATCATTGGCAAGAACGATTCTTTTATGTTCTTGCCGAAATCTTGATATTTGTTCCCAAAGCAGCTATTAATCTCAAGACTCAATGAAAAAAAACATTGCCATAATTATGGGTGGATATTCCAGTGAATATGACATCTCCATCAAAAGTGGGAATGTAGTCGCCCGTAATCTTAACAAGGAACTTTATGAGGTCTATCGAGTTATAATATCCAAAGGATCATGGTATGTAGATTTAGGGCAGGGGGATTCTGCTCCGATCAACAGACATGACTTTTCTTTTACGCTTGGCCAGGATACCATTCATTTTGATTGTGTCTTTAATGCCATTCATGGAACCCCGGGTGAAGACGGACTCATGCAGGCATATTTTGAGCTGTTGGGGATCCCGCAAACTAGTTGTGGATGCTATCAGGCTTCTTTGACATTTAACAAAAGGGATCTGCTCAAGGTACTCCAATCCTATGATATTCCCTCAGCACGATCCTACTCTGTAAATCAAGGGGATAAAATTGATGAAAAGTCTATCGTAGAGCATGTAGGTTTGCCATGTTTTGTAAAGGCTAATCGCGCCGGCAGCAGTTATGGGATTACCAAAGTTTATGAAAAAGATAAATTGAGATCGGCTATTGATCACGCCTTTACAGAAGACCACCAGGTGCTCATTGAAGCCTTTCTCGATGGCACTGAAGTGTCAGTAGGCGTTATCACGTTTGAGGGTGAAATAACGGTGTTACCGATTACTGAGATCGTATCGGAAAATGACTTCTTTGATTTTGAGGCTAAATACCAGGGGGCCTCCGATGAGATTACACCTGCACGTATCAGCCAGGTCCAACTAGATAATGTACAGGCAATTGCCAAAAAAATATATGAACTATTGGAGATGAAAGGATATACGCGCAGCGAGTTCATATTTCAGGGAGATATCCCCTATCTTCTTGAAGTCAATACAACACCAGGGCTGACAGAAGAGAGTATTCTTCCCAAGCAGGCGGCAGCTGCAGGGATTTCACTTAGGGAGCTATTTGAAAGTTCTATCATTGAGGCATTGAGAAAATAAGTACCTTTAAAACGTATATCTGAAGTAGATGAAACGCGCAATTTTTCCCGGTTCTTTTGATCCTATAACGCTTGGTCATTATGACATAATTAAGCGGGGGATTTCATTATTTGATGAATTGATCATTGCTATTGGTATCAACACAGATAAGAAATACATGTTTTCCCTGGAAGAACGCATCAACTTTGTTTCCGAATCATTTAAGGACGAATCCAGGATCAAGGTTGTTTCCTATAAGGGGTTAACGGTTGACTTCGCTAAGGAAATGGATGCCGAATTTATTTTAAGAGGCTTAAGGAACCCTGCGGATTTTGAATTTGAAAAAGCAATAGCCCACACAAACCGGCGGCTTTCAGATATAGAAACGGTCTTCTTGCTCACCTCTTCTGGTAAATCATATATCAGCTCTTCTATTGTAAGAGACGTGATCAGGAATGGAGGTGACTACTCTGTGTTAGTTCCTGAATCTGTTAAGGCACCGGGCTAAAAAGGTTGTTCGTGCATACTTATCTTACAAAACCAAGGTATCGAATCCTGTTATAAACCATGAAGAGACTGCTACTAATATTAGCCACAATAGGTCTTATTTCTTGCGAACCTGCCCCGGAAGAAAAATCAGAAGTTTTTAAGACTTACTTCGAGCTGACAGAAGAGCAAGAATCTCCTCCTTATGATGAAGTGATCTCTTTCTACATTGATCTGGCACGCGAATTTTCTTCAGTTAATATTCAGACTATTGGTGAGACAGATAGTGGCTTTCCATTGCATATTGTTACGTATAACCCGGAAGCTGATTTTAATTTTCAACGCATACGCGAAGACAATTTAATTCTCCTGATCAATAATGGAGTTCATCCGGGTGAAACTGACGGCATTGATGCCAGCATGTTGTTGTTTCGCGATTTGGCTATGGAAAAGATCAAGGCCCCGGAAGGCACGGTCGTTGTTACCATTCCTGTCTATAATATTGGCGGTGCGCTTAATAGAAATTCAACTACAAGAGTAAATCAAAATGGCCCAAAAGAATATGGATTCAGGGGAAATGCCAGAAATTATGACCTCAACCGGGATTTTATTAAAAACGATACAAGGAATGCCCATTCCTTTGCCAGGATCTACCATCTGGTGCAACCCGATGTATTTATTGATACACATGTGAGCAATGGCGCCGATTATCAGTACACACTGACTCATTTATTTACACAACCTGATAAATTAGGAGGTGATCTGGGTCACTTTCTCAACAGTACATTCCGACCAGAATTGGAAGTTGCACTCAGTGAAGAAGGCTGGGATATGACCCCATATGTCAATGTTTATAACAAACCACCTCAGGAAGGATTTTCACAATTTTTTGACCACCCCCGCTACTCTACAGGATATACAGCGCTCTGGCATACATTAGGATTTATGATAGAAACCCATATGCTTAAGCCCTATCCAAAGCGAGTTTGGGGAACTTACGAAGTATTACGGCAAGCTATACAACTCTCAGATCAGCACAAGGATACCATCAGAGAATTACGTCAAAATATGGGCGTATTGGTAAATTCTCTATCGCACTATCCGGTACGCTGGGCGCTGGACAGCACCAGGATCTCCCACTTAAATTTTAAAGGCTATGAATCTGCAATGGTACCAAGTGATGTTACAGGCTTAGAGCGACTCAAATATGACAGATCCAAACCCTATACCACTCACGTTACTTTTTATGATGGATATAAAGCTGTTGATTCTGTCTCAATACCCGATGGCTATATAGTTCCCAAGGGATGGGAACATATTCTCGATTTATTAAGTGCAAATGGCATCGAAACTCAGGAAATCACCAAAGACACATTAATGGCACTTGAGGTATATACTATCGATTCCTTTACCACCTACCCTTCTGCTTATGAAGGTCACTATCCACACTATAATACGCAGGTAGTTCAACGCTTAAACCCTATTGAAATC
>JAOTYW010000124.1 GCA_029861705.1 Flavobacteriaceae bacterium | reverse complement strand
CGAGTGCCAATACTGCGATTGGAAATTTCACAGTACTAGCCGGGTAGAAATACGCTTCCTTATCTACTTGAAATGCATGATCTGTCAATTTTATGCTATCCCCTGAACGGTCTATTTGAGTAAAAAAGATCTGAATTTCATGAGCCTCCAGATTGTCCATAACTGCCTTGATCCTCGGGTCGTCAGAGGCCAGGGCGCTCTCAATAGGATCATCTATGGTAGCAGGACCTGCACAAGCTGCTAAAAACAGGCAGATACTTAAGAAGATATGGGTGCAAGTTTTCATGCAGGAAATGCTTATGTACTTATATATTCTCCTCTATGGGGTAGTAGTTTATCCCTTATGGAGATCATGTCATCCTCGTCCACTACTAGAAAGGCACTGGAATGGAACTCACTATGGATCACACGTCCTGTCTCGCCTTCTTCCCCATCAGAAGTCAGCGTATATTCTTTTAAATGAAGTTCGTGGTGTACCGCAGTCAGTTCTGAGTCCGGCCCGCGAAAATCCCAGATCAGCTTTATTCTTCTTCCTCCCAATGTGTCTCTATTTGTGGGGCTACGGATACGCCATCTTCAGCAAATGCTTTAAAATCCCTGGCATATTTCATCGACTGCTTTTTAAAGGCTCCGGGCATAAGAAAGCCCATCATTTTCATAAAAAAGCTATCGAATTGAAATTCGGCCTGAGATTCCCATTCCGTTGTATTCGCATCGATCTCATGGAAAAAGTTCTTTTGAATATTATGCACCCCTTTGGCATCATAAGTGGCATGGAACTCCTCGGGAAAATTTCTTTTGAGGATGGTCTCTACCAAAACCATTTTTCGCTTTCCCATATCATAATGTAATTCCATTTGAGCGCCTTCTTCGCCAGGAGATCCGGAGATCTCTTTGTACTGTGTAAGTCCCCGCTGCCAATGCTTCATATTATCAGGATTGTCCAGTTTTTTGATGAGTGTTTCCCGGGGCAGATTTACTTTGATCTTAGTTGTGTATTTCATGACGATGGCATTAGTTCACACTAATGTAGTAAAATAGGTGCTTTTTGCCCATAAGAAAGGTGTTAATCAGATGCTACAATTCTTGCCCGGCTTGCAGGTTTTTATATTTTTGCGCAATGGCTTCAACAAAGTCCCTAAGCAAAATACTTCTGAACATAACTATTGGGATCTGTTTTCTACTCCTGATGGCAGCATGTACCTTATTTAAGAAAGGTGAAGAGCGAGAAATAATTGCCCGTGTAGGAGAGAATTACCTCTATGCAGATGAAATTGAAGCCCTGTTGGAAATCAGAGGTACAAAGGAAGATAGCGCAGTGTTTGTTTCGGACTACATCAACAACTGGGCAGTAAAACAATTACTGGTTTCCAAAGCCCAGATCAACTTACCCGAAACTAAACTGGAAGATTTTGAACGACTGGTCGCCAATTATAGAATAGATCTATATACAGGGGCGTATAAAGAAGCCCTGGCAACTCAGAATGAAGATACCCTGATCACTGCTCAGGAGATGCGAGAATTCTACGAGGAGAAAAAAGAAAATTTTAAGCTGAAGGAAAAGATCGTTCAGATCCGTTTTATTGAACTCCCAAAACCTTTCTTAAACAAGTCGGAAGTAATTCGCCGGTTGAAAAGCTTTGAAGCAGAGGATGTAGATTATCTCGATTCTGTTGGGGTTCAATTCCGGAAACTGAATTTTAATGATTCCCTATGGATACCTGCGAGTCGTGTGATTGAGGAAATCGCACCTTTGACCCTTGACAATGAAAGCAGGTACTTAAAAAATTCACAATTTTTTGAATTGGAGGATTCAATGGGGGTATATTTGGCCAGGATTAATGGGGTTTTACAAGTTAATGATATTGCCCCCCTTTCCTATATCTCGGAAACTATCGGGCAAGTATTGCGCAACCGTCGTAAGCAGAACTACCTGAAACAATTGGAAACTGAGATCATTGATGAGGCTACAAAAAATAATGAATTCGAAGTGTATGCACCTGAATAGTAAAATTCTTTCCATCGTATTTTGTTTTAGTTTTCTGACCCTTTGGTCACAAGATCCCACGCAACTACCCGATCCAGAGGTAGAACCGCAGGAAGAGCCAACTGTCACAACCCAGGCTGAGCCTATGCGGGTTAAGATAGACGGAATAGCAGCTGTGGTTGGCGACTATGTCATCCTTGAATCAGATATTGAGAAAACCTTGATCGAACTTAAAAACCAGGGAGCTTCTTCTGAAGATGTGACGCGTTGTGGTCTCCTGGGAAAATTGATGGAGGACAGACTGTATGCACATCAGGCCGTTCAGGACAGTATTTTGGTTTCTGACGACGAAGTTAATGCCACCAGCGACCGTCAGATCCAGCAATTGATCCAACAGGTTGGATCAATGGATAAGGTGTTGCAATTTTATAACAAGACAACAGTAGAAGAATTTAGGGAAGAGCTCTATAAGATCAATAAGTTGCAAATGCTATCGCAAAAAATGCAACAAAAGATCGTTGGCGAACTCGAGGTAAGCCCGGAAGAGATACGACAATTTTTCTTTAAGATCCCTGAAGAGGAGCGACCGGTATTTGGGGCAGAAATGGAAATCGCCCAGATCGTTAAAACACCCGAAATCCCAGAGATTGAAAAGCAACGTGCCATAGATAAGCTTCGGGAGATCAAAGCAGATGTGGAGGACAATGATGCCAGCTTTAGTGTAAAAGCCATCTTATATTCCCAGGATCCCGGCTCTAAGTCAAAAGGTGGTGCCTATAGTATGACACGAGAAACTCCCTTTGTAAAAGAATTCAAGGATGTAGCCTTCAGTTTACAGGAAGGGGAGATATCTGATCCGTTTGAAACAGATTTTGGCTATCATCTTATTTATATCGAGAAGATCAGGGGTCAGGAATTGGATCTCCGGCATATTCTAATTCAGCCCGAAATACCTCAATCTGCTGTGGAAGCTGCAAAAAAGGAATTGGACAGTGTACGCCAGCATGTTTTGGATGGGAAATACACTTTTGCCGAAGCTGCCCTGAATTTTTCAGATGAAAAAGAAACAAAATTTGATGGTGGACTTCTTCGTAACCCCATAAATTTTGACAGTAGGTTCGAATTAACTAAAATGGATCCCACCCTTTACAACCAGGTACGTGATCTAAAGGATAATGAAGTCTCTTATCCGATCCTGGAGCCAGACCCCAGAGGCGGTCCTCCTTCATATAAGATCCTCCAGGTTTCCAATAGATTTGACGAGCATGTAGCGGATTTTGCCCAGGATTATCTTAAGATCCAGGAATTGGCATTACGCGAGAAACAATTCAAAACAATTAGAGAGTGGATGTCCGAACATATAGAAGAAACCTATGTAAGTGTCAATGAAGAGAATAAGAGCTGTACATTTGCAAATAACTGGATAAAACAATAGACCATGTCCGATGTGGCAGCGATGCAGCGTTTGGTGGAGATACACCAGGCACTTAAGAAAGAAATAGGGAAGATCATCATAGGCCAACATGCGGTTATCGACCAGATACTCATATCTATTTATTCGGGAGGCCATTCATTACTTATCGGGGTACCCGGACTTGCCAAAACTCTAATGGTCAACACAATAGCCCAAACCCTGGGCCTGGATTTCAAGCGGATCCAATTTACACCTGATTTAATGCCGAGTGATATTTTGGGGAGTGAGATCCTGGATCAGAACCGAAATTTTAAGTTTATAAAAGGGCCGGTTTTTGCGAATATCATTTTGGCGGATGAGATCAACCGTACCCCTCCCAAGACACAGGCTGCCTTGCTGGAAGCCATGCAGGAAAGAGCCGTAACTATTGCCGGACAACGACACGAATTGTCATTGCCCTATTTTGTCCTGGCCACTCAAAACCCTATTGAACAAGAAGGAACATACCCGCTGCCTGAAGCGCAATTAGACCGCTTTATGTTTGCGATCGAGTTAAAATATCCTTCGGTAGAAGAGGAGATCCAGGTAGTTAAAACAACTACGAATGATGAATTCCCGAAAGTGGATACCTTGTTAACTGCCGAGGAGATCCTTGAAGTACAGCATTTGATCAGGCGTATCCCTGTGCCCGACAATGTAGTAGAGTATGCCGTAAACCTGGTAAATAGTACACGTCCGGACTTAGAATCGGCCTCTGATTATGTAAAGCAGTATGTAGATTGGGGTGCAGGACCCCGGGCTTCCCAGAATTTGATTCTAGCAGGAAAAGCGCATGCAGCAGTGCATGGAAAGTACTCACCAGACATTGAAGATGTCCAGGCAGTCGCCTATGGCATTCTTCGCCACCGAATAATAAAGAATTATAAAGCTGAGGCTGAAGGGATTACAGAAGAAACCCTTATCAGGCAGCTACTATAATAAATTTTTATAACTTCTCGTAAATTAGATCATAATATTTTATAGTTAAAAATACCACTTCGGTAATTTTTGAATGCCGGATTTCACGGATTCGGAATTCCACCTTGCCGCAGGCGCCAAAAGTTTTATAAACCTCATGGTTTTAGTATTTTTGGGCCACTTCATACAAAAAGATCACAATATGGCTTTTGATTTAGACATGATCCAAAAAGTATATGCACGATTTGGAGATCGAGTAACTCAAGCCCGCGAGGTAGTGGGCAAACCCCTTACATTGGCAGAAAAGATCCTCTATGCGCATTTATGGGATGGTATGCCTTCCCGGGCCTTTCAGAGAGGTAAGAATTATGTGGATTTTGCTCCGGATAGAGTTGCCTGCCAGGATGCAACTGCGCAAATGGCTTTGCTGCAATTTATGCATGCCGGAAAACCAAAAGTAGCGGTGCCAACTACTGTGCATTGTGATCACCTGATCCAGGCTAAAACAGGTGCCAAAGAAGATCTGGTACGTGCAAATAAAACTAGTAATGAGGTATTTGACTTCCTTGAATCGGTCTCTAATAAATACGGCATCGGATTCTGGAAGCCGGGGGCCGGGATCATTCACCAGGTTGTTCTAGAAAATTACGCCTTCCCTGGCGGAATGATGATCGGAACAGATTCGCATACCGTGAATGCGGGCGGACTCGGTATGGTAGCTATTGGCGTGGGAGGAGCAGATGCTGTTGATGTAATGGCCGGAATGCCATGGGAACTTAAATTCCCAAAACTAATAGGGGTAAAGCTAAGTGGTAACCTGTCGGGTTGGACGGCACCTAAAGATGTAATACTTAAAGTAGCAGATATCCTCACGGCAAAAGGAGGAACAGGGGCTATCATAGAATATTTTGGTGAAGGGGCTACTTCCATGTCATGCACCGGTAAAGGAACTATTTGTAATATGGGGGCTGAAGTTGGAGCTACTACTTCTACTTTTGGTTACGATGAATCTATGGACCGTTATTTGCGGGCTACAGACAGGGCAGAAGTTGCCGATGCCGCCAATGCTGTTAAAGAGCATCTAACGGCAGATCCACAGGTCTATGCAGATCCTGACACTTACTTTGATCAGGTTATCGAGATCAACCTTACTGAATTGGAGCCTCACTTAAACGGTCCGTTTACTCCGGATCTGGCTACGCCCATTTCTAAGATGAGTGAAGCTGCAAGAAAGAACGACTGGCCCTTAAACGTTGAAGTTGGACTTATTGGTTCATGTACGAATTCTTCTTATGAGGATATTTCCAGAGCCGCTTCGCTGGCTAAGCAGGTCAAGGACAAGAAATTAAAAATGAAATCCAAATTCACCATTACTCCGGGTTCTGAGCAAGTGCGCTATACTATTGAGCGAGATGGCTTGATAGATACATTCAATGAAATTGGTGCTACTGTATTTGCAAATGCCTGTGGCCCGTGTATTGGGATGTGGGATCGCTATGGCGATAAGGCCGCGGATGGCCCCAGGAATACCATCGTCCATTCCTTTAACCGGAATTTTGCCAAACGGGCAGATGGGAATCCAAATACCCTGGCATTTGTTGGATCCCCGGAATTAGTTACAGCCATTGCGATTGCAGGCCGACTCGATTTTAACCCGGCTACGGATAGCTTGTTAAATGAGGATGGTCAAGAGGTGATACTGGAAGAACCCAGAGGCTATGAATTACCACCTGAAGGTTTTGCTGTGGAGGACGCCGGATTTGTTGCCCCTCCTGAAGACGGATCCGTAATAGAAGTCAAAGTAGATCCAGCTTCAGAGCGTTTGCAATTATTAGACCCATTTGTGCCTATTAAGAATGAGGAATTACAGGGCATGAAATTGTTGATCAAGCCTTTTGGTAAATGTACTACAGATCATATTTCAATGGCCGGTCCCTGGCTACGTTATCGAGGGCATTTAGACAATATTGCGAATAATACACTTATTGGTGCAGTCAATGCCTTTAATAAGAAGACGAATTTTGTAAAGAATCAATTAAACGGGGAATACGGTAGTGTTCCGGATACACAGCGAGCGTATAAATTGAATGGCATTCGCACTATAGTTGTCGGGGATCATAATTACGGAGAAGGATCTTCCAGAGAACACGCAGCTATGCAGCCGCGTCATCTTGGCGTCGCAGCAGTTATTGTGAAGTCGTTTGCCCGAATCCACGAAACCAATTTGAAGAAACAGGGCATGCTGGCGCTGACTTTTGCCAATGAAAATGACTATGACCTGGTACAGGAAGACGATACGTTTAATTTTATTGATATCGTCGAATTTTCTCCAGGAAAACCGCTGAGTATTGAAGTCGTACATGCTGACGGAAGCAAAGATCTTATCACAGCAAATCACACATACAATGCATCGCAGATTGAATGGTTCAAGGAAGGGTCTGCATTAAATGTAATTAAGCGAGAAAGCGCTTCTTAACAACTTCGATATAAATAAAATAAAAAACCCCTGATTGTATCAGGAGTTTTTTAGCTTTGGTCAATTCCATCACGAATGAAGATCAAAAAGAGAACCTTGCTGAACATTATTTTGTTCGCTTTTATCTTATCCTTTTTTCTTACCCCATTAGGTTACCACAGCAAAGTTTTACTCAACCAGCTTTTTGCCGGTAGTCCAACTGTTATACCCGTCGAAAACCGGGAGCAGATAGCTGACTATCAATGGACTTTAAAGGATCCACAATGGGAGTTTTTTAACTTTGAAAGATCGAAAGGCAAAGTGGTCTTTATAAATTTTTGGGCGTCCTGGCGCCTGCCATGTGCTGCGGAGCTCGCAGGAATCCAGGATCTGTACGATAGCTATGGTGATCGTGTAGATTTCTATATTGTTACGGATGAAGAACGGCCTCCAGTACGGGCATTTATGGCTGAAAAAAAGTTTGACTTTCCCGTGACCTATATGATCATAGGCGAGAAAGCACCCTTTGAGGTCTTAATGCCTCCTGCCAGTTACCTGATCGATAAGAATGGATATATAGTAATTCAGGAAGAAGGGATTGCCAATTGGGACAGCAGTGGGATCCATGCGCTACTAGATCAGTTGTTGGAAGAGAAGTAATGCTTACTTTCTGAAATATTTCCAGGGAACAACCAGCATACCAAAACACTCACCATCTTCCTTACCTAAATGTTTGTGATGGATCTTGTGCGCACGACGGACACCTTTTGCATACCGGTTATTTGCACTTCTAAATATCTTGAAACGCTGATGAATGAAGATATCATGCACCGTAAAATAAGCGATACCATAGGCTAAAATACCAAAGCCCAGGGGCCAGCCATACCAGAATTCTGTATTTGCCCCCAGGTAGAAAAGCACCATACTAACTACCGCGTAGAAAAGGAAAAATGCATCATTCCGCTCAAACCAGCTGTCGTGATCTTTCTTGTGATGGTCTTTATGAAGGCGCCATAAAAAACCGTGCATGACATATTTATGGGTAAACCATGCCATGAATTCCATGAACCAAAATGTGCCAAAAAATATAAGTAACCAGATGGCAATATTCATGTTACACCATATTTAGCTTACAAGTTACATAGGATTTTGCAAGCAATCCAACTTTTTGATAATCCGGAACCCTGATCCGTTTCTTTTTAATATCTGCTGATGGGGTATTTCGTAACTTCTTCAATAACTTTTTATAATAGGAATAGGCAGTATATACCCCAAATTTGGCTTTGTCCGGTAATTTAAGAATACCTTGGTAACCCAGGTTAAAATCTGCTTCTATCTCCT
>JAOTYW010000305.1 GCA_029861705.1 Flavobacteriaceae bacterium | reverse complement strand
TCCCAAATAGCCTCCCAGGTCTTCTGCTGCTCCTGCAACAAGCCTTCCCATCCCAAATTTTCTGCCTTATCAATGCCTTGGTTCGCTACAGAGATCAATTCAGTTTTAGGATGATTTCGGTCAGACACATAGCCTCCAAATTTCAGTAAGCTAACCTTAGTTCCGGCTTCGACCTTTACCGCATAAGAATGGGAAACTTTTAATGCCTCCTCCGATATAGACGGATTCTTGTTTTCTTTAACTCCATTAACCCAAACGGAGTTAGCCATAAAGGTGCAGGTGTGGAACTGGGTTTTCATGGTATGTGCTTCTACAAAAGCCCGATCCTTATCTGAGTGTTGTCGCGTGGTTTCCCAGAATTTATCATCCCAGTTACTGTCCTCATTCGTAATGCCGGAATCTATATAGGGTGTAAAAACAAGCTCCATTGACTGTTCCAAAGCAGTGACCTCAAAGTTAATGGCCCCCACTTCATCCAGTGCCAGACTTAGAAAGCGTGTAGCCTCGACCCCAATTCGCTTCCCATCAGGCAACGTAGCTTCAAAACTGCGTTTATACCATCCCTCTTGCATATTCAGTTCGCGCCGGAAGTTGTCAACAATAGTGCAGGTATTGAGGTCTAATTGCGCTCCGTCAATTGTAACATCTATTCCTATCCAGTTAGGAGCGTTGAGTACCTTGGCAAAATATTCAGGGTAGCCGTTTTTCCACCATCCTACCCTTGTTTTGTCGGGATAGTAGACCCCGGCAATATAACTTCCCTGGAAGCTGGGTCCAGAATAGGATTCTTCGAAATTGGCCCGTTGGCCCATTGCGCCATTCCCAAGACTAAACAAACTTTCCGAAGATTTGACCCGATCGCGCTCAAAGCCTTCTTCGATAATACGCCAAGGGTCTGCTAAAATATAATCCTGATGCATGTGCTTTTCGTTTGTGGTTTTATTCGGGTTTGGCTATTCGGTCATTATGATTTTACGGCCAGAAGTTCATCTAACCAGTCAAGCCTCATTTCATCAAAACTCTTAAAAACATAATCGGCCTGGCCTAGTATTTCCTTATCTCCAATACCAATACTCGTCATTCCTGCTCTGTTTGCAGCTTCGATACCGGCCTGGGCGTCTTCAATAACAATACACTCTTCATTCTCGGCATTGAGTAGATTAGCGGCATGGAGGAAGACATCGGGATCCGGTTTTGCGGCCGTTACCTGGGTGCCGTCTACAATGGCCTGGAAATAAGGTATAAGTCCGACTTTTTCAAGTATCACCCTGGCATTTTTACTGGCAGAACCCAAGGCCATGGGTATTTCTCTCGACTTTAAATATTCTAAAACTTCGGGCACCCCTGGGAGGATCTCTTCCTCATTCATAGTTTCAATATAGGTGAGATAATCATTGTTCTTGCGAATAAGGCATGATTCAAAATCAGGCTCACTCATTGAAGTGCCCCCAATCTCAAGGAGGATCTCCAGACATCTGCGCCTACTTACTCCTTTAAAACGTTCATTATCCAATTCAGTAAAAGGAATGCCTAATTCATCAGCCAGTTTTTTCCACGCCTGGAAATGATATTTTGCCGTGTCCACGATGACGCCATCCAGATCGAAAATGAAGGCTGCCTTATTCATTTTTTAAGTACCAAAAGTCCGGGATCAAACCGGGGATTAGGAGGACAAAGTAAGTGACTTTGCCCGGGTTTGTAAAATAAATGTAGCAAATAAAAAAAGGAGTGCAAGGTGGGTGTTCCCCGGATCAGCGAGTGGAATCCCGCTCTAATATATTGGCCTGGATCACTTCAGATCGATATGGCATTGTGGTTTTTTCCAATTGGTTTTCTACACGCTCAATAAGAAATTGGGCTGCTTTCTCTCCCATAAGCTGGCCGTACTGGCGTACTGAAGTTAATGAAGGATTCGACATCTGTGACAAAATACCATTGGTAAATCCTATGATAGCCACATCTTCCGGAATCTTCCTGCCTAATAGCTGCAATTGTTTCATGCAGCGAATGGCAAAGACTTCGTTTACACACAATAATCCATCTATAGATTTATCTTTAAAGAACTCAGCGCTTTGATTTTCATCTTCAAATTGATATGGCAAGCGTAATATCATAGAGTCGTCTACTTGCAAACCCGCTTCCTGTAGCGCTCTGTAATAGCCATGTGCGCGGTGGATATCAACATTTAGGAAATT
>JAOTYW010000303.1 GCA_029861705.1 Flavobacteriaceae bacterium | reverse complement strand
CAACTTGCGTTGATGGCTTTTTTATGTAATTAAATTATATTTTACCGTGATTCTACAATACAAGGGACAAAATCCCTCTTGATTTGATTTTGATTCATTGCGAATTGATTTTAGTGTTAGACAATTGGCATACAATTCAGTTCCAAAATGGGATACCTGAGTTTTTCATGGGATACCCAGTGGGATTCCTAGAATATCCAAAATAACTTGACAAGTTGACATTTAAGTGGAAAGTGCATTCAATGCATATAATGCGGTTATTCTTAACATTAAAAGCACTAAACCAAAAAATCCAATCTAAATGAATAGACTGGATTTCTAATTTGGCTCCCCTGCTGTTTTATTCTCGAACCAATTCCAGGAAGACTTAAGGAAACTAAGTGATATGCTGGAATATGTAGATCTGCAGAGATCTGAGGGGATTAGTAGTTATGGGTGATTACATCCCAAAGTAGTATTGAACACCTTCAGATAGCCTAAGGCACCGTAGATAAATCTTTATATTTATTACAAGTAACCGTAATAAGAATGATCAAATTCCTTCGTAAATTCCGTCAGCAACTTCTTAAAGAAAATAAAACAGGAAGGTACTTGAAATATGCCCTAGGAGAGATTGTATTAGTTGTTATTGGAATCAAGACCGACTTAAAAAATAGGTTTACAGATCTTAACGCGCTTAGCAGAGGATTTAAAATCTGGTATTAATCAATATGAGATTAATATTAAATGGTATGAAAGTGATTTTGAGAATAATCGCCGGCTTTTAATAAACGATGAATACACAAAAATTAATGTAAAATGAAGAAGGTAACACTTGCCCTTATTTTAATTTCCTTCCTTTCTTGTCAGTCAAATAAAAAGAAGGACATTGAGAATGTTTGGACGCCTCTTTGGAATGGTCAAGACCTTACTGGCTGGCATTCGTACCTTGCAACTCCCTACAATTTGGAAATAGACAGTTTAGGTAACACAATAGAACCCTTTGGAATTGGTAATGATCCACTTGAGGTAATAAAAGTCGTTAAGACCGATGAAGGGAATGCTATTCGGATATCAGGGGTGGCCTGGGGCATGATATATTCAGAAAAAGAATTTGGCAATTATCACTTGAAACTGAAAGTAAAGTGGGGCCAGGACATGCATCCGCCAAGGGAAAAGGGTCCCAGAGATAGTGGTTTACTTTATCATGGATTCGGAGAACCCGGGTCGGCTAGCTACTGGATGAACTCTCAGGAACTGCAAATTCAACAGGGGGATTTTGGCGATTATTGGCCAACAGGAGATGTGGAAATAGAGGTGCCAAGTGTCCCAAAGGATGACACCTTTTATATTTTCAAAGAAGGTGGTGATCTGAGGACATATTACTTTGCAGATATCCTGGAAACGGCCACGCAAGACAGTCTTGCCAAACGACGAGTGTACAAGGCGTTCGATGCGGAAAAGCCACATGGACAATGGAATGACGTGGAACTAATTACCCTTGGTGATTCTAGCATACACGTGGTTAATGGAAAAGTAGTGATGCGTCTGTTTAATTCCCGAAGAATGAGCAATAAACAACCGCTGTCTTCTGGTAAAATTATTGTTCAGTCTGAGGGGGCCGAAGTTTATTACAAAGATATTTACATTAAAAAAGTAAAGGCGATCCCTGAAGAATACAAGTAGTTCGTGTCGTCTGTTCAATCAGAAACTCCGGCACATGTAAAAGCTATAGAATTTGATGAATGCTTCACAAAAAGAAATGGTAGAGGCAAAGCGCATGTATTGCTAATAGCTTTGGTTCAACCTTGGCTAGCGCATGCATATGTTATATCTTAAGCCATCTTATATGGCCGCCTTCTGACAATGTATAACCGCAATTAAAAACTGACGGTTATACCGGAACGTTAGCACCAATAAGACAACTATGAAAACAAAACTAGCATTGATTTACCTGTTTATTCTAATCTTTCAATCATGCAATGAACCGAACGAGACTCAAACCGATCCTAATCCCCAAGAAAAGATAAACACAAGAATAACTAAAATTGCTTTTGGTTCTTGTGGTCGGGAATTTCAGCCACTTCCCGTATTGAACAATGTGATTCAACATGACCCGGATTTATTTATTTTTCTGGGAGATAATATTTATGGTGATACACATAGTATGGATACGCTCAACATGAAGTATCAACAATTAGGGAACAAAGAGTCATACGGA
>JAOTYW010000304.1 GCA_029861705.1 Flavobacteriaceae bacterium | reverse complement strand
TGCCAGAGAATTAGCTCTTTTGGTGTTGGCAATTCTTGCTTTAACCATGTCGTTGCACTTATATAACAACTTAGGTCCTCATCATCTATATAGAATCTGTCCCCGGGTATAATCCCATCCGATCTAATTAACTCTCCCATTACCTAGTTGCCAATATTATTTTTACGCTCTTAACTCTTGATGGTCCAGGACCCATATAATCTTTATCAGTATCGATCTCAGTAACTATGTAGCCATCCTTGTAAAGCAATTTTATTGCTTCATTTATTGATGCTTCTAGCAGCTTAAGTTCTTTTGCTTTCATACTATTGTTCTATTTCTCCCCAGGTTGGCAATTGTTTAGCTGGTTTAATTGTGATTAAATTCCTTTCTACTTGATTCCTAATTTCAGAATAGTGCCTGTCTCTGATCTCTGGATTATTAAAAGACCATGTTTGCCAAGAGCCCTCGGCACTTATAAACTTGATACCGTATACAAGTGAATCCTTATATGAATCCTTATATGAATCGTCTTTAGCTATTGCTTTTGTTAAATCTAGGTTAATTGGAAAATTATCTATTTGATCAATCCAGTTCGACATTATGCTGCTTCTTTAATTGTTTTTAGTTGATTCCAAACTTCTGCGATCTGCCATCCATCCGTATTTCCAGTGAACACATTTAGATGCATTTGCAGAAATTTATTAAGACTCCTGGTTCCATTACGAACCTTCTTTACTTCGTTTTCGAAATATCGTTTCGTTACCGTTAATCCATAGCTAGGATTTACTTCCGCCCACACTTCCTCTTGTGCCCACCATGGCTTTTTACCATCAACCCAAACCTCTCCGTATTTTTCTATCATCGCTGGTACATCTGGTTCATATAAGAAAACCAGTTCTGTATCATTTGAACTCAGTTTATTAAGCAATGCCTTGGCGTTCTTGTACATCTTTTTATGGAAGGGAGAACCCTTTACTCCTGCTGTTGATGAGAACATAATTACGGGCTCCGGTCGAGCAGCAATTCCCTGCTCAAGCGTCTCCACCAATGACCAATCTTTGTATGCATGGGGCTCATCAAAAAAGATCCCTGATAAATTTGGCCCATGCTTACTAGATTCAACTGCACTAGTCACCCAGAACTTTGAACCACTACGTACATGCTCGATATACTCACCTCGAATAATTAATGCAGAACCAAGCATCTCTGATTTCTCAGCGATCTTCTTTGAGTTCTTGTGTATGATCCCTGCCTGGGCCTTATCGCAAGCAATTGTAAATATCTCTCCCTTGCCTTGATTGTCCGCACACAACAGAAATAATCCAGTAAATGAACTGTAAGGACTTTTTCCCGTCTTCTTGGGCATTAGATGCACTACTGTCCAGTATCGCCTCAGATTGTCTTCCTTTCTCTTTACACCAAATAAATTGCATGTTGTTTGCAGCTGCCAATCCAGTAACTCAAGTGGATCGCCCATCTTAAACATGTGCCCGTCCTCAGTGATCACGCCAACCGTCTCATAAAATTCACAGGCCCATAATGCCGCCTCTTGATCATAGTAGTATTTATCTGGCTGATCCAATTCGGTCAGCAGCTCACAATTCCTACCAAACACAGCACCGTTTGTGCGCCGCTGATAATACGGAACATCAAGTGGTTTTTTATGACGATCTAGGGCTATACTACTCATCTTACTCAGATACTATTTTTGTCCAACACACAGTTAATCCCGGATTGATTGTTATTAAAGGTGCAGCATTTGTGCATGCACCGTTTTTGTGCCAAGCACAATCTATCAGCCTGCAATCTAGCTGAACCGGTTGTGGATCACACATTGGATAAATGTTTTTATCCAGTGCGGGAAATTTATTCTTACTCATACGGTATAACTGATTCAATTTCTACAGTTCCTTCCTCGTCACCTACAAACACTACTTCGTAAAATATTCTATTTGAAGGAAACATTCCGCCAACTATATTTAAAATGACCCAACCTGCCTCCTCATCATAACTTTCTACCTTTATAAATTCACTATTTTCCAGTAACACTGACCATGTCTTTTTTTCTGACAAAAGAGGAAGAGAAACTTTTATTAAAGCCATTTTACAATTCTATTCAGAGTTTATTGATTCCATCAAATATTTTACAAAGGCCCCTAGCTCGATCACCTCATCCCTATTAATATCAAGACTTAAAGATCTGCCCTCACAACACACT
>JAOTYW010000006.1 GCA_029861705.1 Flavobacteriaceae bacterium | reverse complement strand
TCAAGGAAAACAGGCAAAAATTAGCGAATGATGTGATCCTCATCTCAGATACAGGGATGATAGCAAATGATGTTCCCTCTATCACAACCGGATTACGCGGACTAAGTTATATGGAAGTTGAAATTACCGGGCCCAACAGGGACCTGCACTCCGGATTGTATGGAGGAGCTGTCGCCAATCCGATCAATATTCTCACGAAGATGATTACCTCTCTTCACGATGAAAATAATCGGATAACAATTCCTGGCTTCTACGATAAGGTAGAAGAATTATCCGCAGAAGAACGAGCTGAAATGGCCAAAGCTCCATTCAGCCTTGAGGAATATAAATCGGCCCTTGATATAGAAGCCGTGTATGGTGAAAAAGGCTATAGCACAAATGAACGCAACTCCATTCGTCCTACGCTGGACGTCAACGGGATATGGGGCGGTTATACAGGTGAAGGAGCCAAAACTGTTATTGCCAGTAAGGCTTATGCTAAAATTTCCATGCGTTTGGTGCCACACCAGGATTGGGAAGAAATCTCTGAGCTATTCACCAGACATTTTAAAGCTATTGCACCCAAAGGTGTAAAGGTCAAAGTTACTAAGCACCATGGCGGACAGGGCTATGTCACCCCTATCGATAATATTGGCTATAAAGCTGCGAGTAAAGCCATTGAAACCACCTTTGGTAAAACTCCCGTGCCACAACGTACCGGGGGTAGTATTCCAATTGTCGCTCTCTTCGAAGAGGAGTTAGGAAGTAAAACAATTCTCATGGGCTTTGGGCTCGATTCAAACGCTATCCATTCTCCAAATGAACATTATGGCATTTGGAACTATTTGAAGGGAATAGAAACCATTCCTTATTTCTACAAGTACTACGCAGAATTATCCCAATAAGTGTTAAAGCGGAGAAACTGATGTAACAAAAACATAAAGGTCGCGTTCTAATAGTCTAATTCACCATCAGAACACGATTATGATACAACGTTTCTTTTTGCTCTGTTCCGGAGCCGATACCCAGATCCTAGAAGACTGTTCCCCCGGGGAACGCACTAAATATGCAGGCATAGGCGCAACTGTCTTTTTTACGGCAGCCATGGCTTTTCTTGCTGGGGGTTATGCCTTATATACAGTTTTTGACAATGTCTGGATCGCTCTCGGATTTGGACTTTTATGGGGCTTATTGATATTTAATCTGGATCGTTATATAGTTTCAACCATAAAAAAAAGCGACAATAAATGGAGTGAGATCTGGCAGGCCACACCAAGATTTATCCTGGCCATGATCATTGCTGTTGTCATTTCAAAGCCGCTTGAACTAAAAATATTTGAAAAGGAGATCGACAGGGTGTTGCTCGAGCAAAAGAATGACCTTACCCTTGCCAACAAAGATCAAATTGCACAGCAGTATAATCCGCTGATTGGAAATCTTGAGACCGAAATACAGGGCCTAAAAGACGAAGTTGCCAGCAAAGAAGCAGAAACTAATGCTTTATATGAAACATATATAGCTGAGGCAGAAGGCCGAAAAGGGACTTTGCTTGTGGGAAAAGGGCCCGTTTACAGTGAAAAGCGGCAAAAGCACGATGCCTACCTGGCAGAACTCGTTGATTTAAAAGCAACTAATAAAGATAAAATTGCTGGCCTGGAAAGCCAGATACTGGGGCTCGAGAATGAATACGGTCAGGCCGTTCAGTCATCCCAGCCCATTATTGACGGATTTGACGGATTGATGGCACGGATCAATGCCTTAGGAGAACTCCCTTGGTTTCCTTCGTTCTTTATATTCCTTCTTTTCCTGGCAATTGAAACTTCACCTATCGTAGTAAAATTGTTAGCCCCACAAAGTGCCTATGATTATAAACTAGAGGATGAAGAAAGCGCTGTAAGAGCCTGGGTTACTCAAAAAGTTGCCCAACGCCAGAAAATAATGGAAACTGACGAAGCCTTAAATGAAAAGATCTATGGCGAGATCACAGAAGAACAGGCTGTCTATGCACACAAAAAACAAAAAGCCGAAGAGATCTTGCGTATTCAGGCAGATCGCTTTCATGATATTCAGGTCAGAAGTCTTTCATAAAAAAAGCCGATCTGTAAAAGATCGACTTTTCGCCTTGGTGTTGCATGAGTAAGATCAAGCAAAGCAGGTTAAATCAGGAGCTAGAATTTTAAGTACGATCTCCTTTTTGTTCACATCTATGTCCCAAATTTGGTACACCTCAGAAGATTTGTCACACTCGATAAATCCTTTGAGAGTTTTGTTGTTTTTGTTCATTGTTTTCGGTTTTTATTTGTTATTTATATTTTACTAAATTGTTTAAGCCGAGCTTTATTTCTCATAGAAATATGATCTATGGTGTAATCGACAATATTTCATGGCCAGACCCATACTACGATGCCATACGATAATGCCACGCAATTCTTGTTAATTGACCTAAGATCGTCACAGAATCTCGCATACTCAGTTTAGACCCGTCGGCGTGGATCCATCTTTTCAGGGGTTGTTCGCATATAAGCGACTTTGCTCTTTCCTTGCCATAGATCTTGCGCATGCGCACAAAGATCTCCACGTCGAATAACCACTTCGTAATGAAGCTCCTTGTCAACACAACAGCTGCCAGGTTACGATCCATTACTTTTGCTCCACATTGGGTGTCCTTGAAACCCATTCCTAATAAGCCCTGAATGATCAGATTGATTGTTTTGCTAATAATCTTGCGGGCCGATTGTTTTGTAATGGTAGCTCCCATCCTGTGAATTCTGGAGCCGCTTACGATTTGGTAGTCAGAACTTTCCAGGGTGTTAACTAATTCATTAAAATCACTGAGATCCGTTGATAAATCTGCATCGAGATAGCCGATATAATCCAGCTGCCGGTCTTGAAGCAAATGCAGTGTTCCCTGACGGACCGCCTCGGCTTTACCTCCATTTTTTACACAATTCACGATGCTAATGGAATCTTCGTAGCCTGTTCTCAATTGCTCCAATACTGCCAGCGTATTATCCGTACTACCATCATTTACAAAACAAAAATGGTACCCGCGATTTTGTTGTAGGAATTCTCTAAAAACCTTACCTGATATTCTGTTTTCTTCGTTATAACAGGGAATCACTACACCCACACAATATTTTTGAAGATATTGGTTCTGATGCACTTCCATAAATGAAGTCTGTAAAGGGTTTATGAATAGCAGGCTCTGAATTCGCATAAGTACTTCGTTAAGACTGATCGGTTTTTTCATAAAATCGTTAATCCCTAACTCGTAGGCTTGTTTTATGGTTTCCTCTCCGGTCTTTCCCGACATGATCAAAACGGGTGTTTGTGATTTTCTTTTCTGACGAATATATTTGACAACTTCAAGACCGCTTATATACGGCATGTTGATATCAAGGATCACCAGGTCGGGCTTATAGGAATCGAAAAGCTTCATACCCTGTTCAGCAGTGGAGGCAGTATTAACTTCCAAACCAGCGTCTTCAAGTCGTTTTACCAGAGACATCAAAATAAGTTGCTGATCGTCTATTGCTAGAATTTTCATAGGTCAAATATTTTAGTTTATTTTTAGTAAGATTCGTTCATTTTTTATGGAACAACACGACAAATCTAAGCCAGATAGACTGCCTGATAGTAGCTAAAATGTCCAATAACGTTTATCTGTAGACGAATGGCATTTCCCTAAAGACGGGCAATAATGAGAAAAGCTCATAATATCTTTACCTTTGAACTGTTATATTTTCTTACAAGGGTAAACAATGAAAAAGTCCTCTCTTTTACTATTTCTGGCGATCATTTTCGGCCTTGCGCTGCATGGTTCTGCCATATTTTATACCCTGGAAGAAACCTATGATGCCTATGTTCATCTTTTTTTCGCGGAGCATTATGCTTCTAACTGGTTCGAACATTGGAATTACAAGTGGTATACGGGATTCACCGTACATGGTTATCCGCCTCTGGTCCACCAGCTCATGGCGCTCTTAGCCTATGTAGGCGGATTAAAATTTGGCTTGTACGTTATCTCCTTTCTGAGCATTATACTCTTTATCACTGGTGTCTACAGGTACAGCCTGATGTTGAGTGGAAAGGAAGCCATAGCCGGTTATACAGCTCTCCTTGCCGTTTTATCCACCTCATTTATTGAAACTCTTCATCTCTTTGGGCAGTTGCCCAGCATTGTAGGGTTGGGACTTTTACTCCATGCCTTACCTGAAATATACCTCTGGATCCGCAAAGGTTTTAAAATGCAATTGATAACTGCATTATGCCTGCTGGCCGTTATGGTGTGTTCACATCATGTAACCCCTATTTTCGGGATGGTATTTTTTGTTTTTCCTGTGATCGGACTGGCAATCATGGATAATGCGAAAGATCAAACTGGGGATTGGACAAAAGTTAAATTCCGCAATTTTTTTAATGAATTCCGAAAAGTCTTTTGGAGAATTCTCGGCTTCGGGACAACGTCCCTGGTGTTGATCATCATCTGTATCCTTCCCTATTGGATCAATTCAAAGGAAAATCCGATCACACAGGTTCCGATTCCGCATGGTTCGAGAGATAACTTCCTGGAAATGGCCTCTTCCGGCCTGGTTTTTTTCCTGATCCCATGGGGTGTACTTCTATTTATCATGCCCTTCCTGTTTTATCGGTTCTTCAATAAGCGATACATTTTCTTTGGTTTGTCACTTTCCTTGTTGACCATCCTGGGAACTGGCGGAACCACTCCAATTCCAAGAATCATACTGGGTGAAAATGCCTTCAACATATTAACACTGGACCGCTTTACCCTTTGGGCAACCATACTTGTTCTTCCGCTTTTCGGCGAGTTCGCCTATCGATTCCTAAAAGGAGATATAAAAGAACGTATACTTCAACGAAGCGGAGCCATGGTGCTGCGCATCCAGGGAATTCTTCTTGCAGGAGCCTTTTTATTTATGATCGTATTGACTATGAGCCTGGGATATTTCCGTCCAACCCAACCGGAAAACATAAACATGTTACCGATCGCAAATTTCTTGAACCAGGACCAGCACGACCGGTGGCGATATCTCACCTTGGGTTTTGGCGATCAGATGGCATGGCTTTCGACACAGACAGAGGCGAAAACCGTGGATGGTAATTACCACTCTGCCCGAAGGTTGCCGGAACTGACGAGCAGGGCGATCGAGCGATTAGAAAATTCAAAATATAAAGGGGTTGAGGGTATAGGATCCCTGCAACAATTTTTGACAACACCGGAGAAATATCATCTGAAATATATTTTCTCTAACGATAAATTCTATGACCCGATCCTCTTTTTTTGCGGATGGCAGCGATTGGACCTGTTAGAAAACGGGATCGCCGTTTGGGAACGCTTGAACGTATCACCGCTTCCAACAATACTCCCGCGGGAGGAAGTACCCAGTATACTCAGGATGATGTGGGGTATCATACCCGTAATGACCGTATTGGTGGCCTTGATTCTCATCGGCTATCGGATAGTAAAGAGAAGTCGGAAGGAAACAAAATCCTTCCTCGCGGTTTACGAGCACGCCGCATCAGCATATAAGACTTCCGGTAAAATGCTCTTGTATTTGCAAATCTGGATCCTTTTGGTCCTCGCACTGGCACTTTACGGAATTTACAGCTTCTATGTGGAAAATGCCGACCAGTATTCCCCAGAAAATGTAGTACAGGCCTATTATGACGCCATCGACTTTAAAGAATTCGAGCAAGCTCATTCTTACATTGATCCCGATGCGAATGTATCCTTAGACCGGTTCATGCTCCGGATATCCACCTCGGACGGTCTCTTGAACTCATATGCCAAATTGGATGGCATAGAGATCAAAATTCTCAATCAATTCGACAATAAAGCGGTAGTGCAGGTTTATACGAAGTGGGTAACACCACTGGAATCGATCGAGAAAGAATACGACCATCTCCTGGTCAGAAAGAAAGGAGACTGGTTCATCATTCCTGATGCCGTAGATACTGACATCCCTCCGGATCAATTATTCACGGAAAATCAAACCACCTATTTCAATCAGGGTCGACGCCAGCTCAGTTCACAACAAACTCATTACAATGATATTTTAGAGCAACCCCTGCTTCGGGTGATCTCATCCAAACTTGTTCGGTATGACGGGCAATACAGTATTATTGGCGAGATCCAGAATGTGGATAATGTGCCTGCAGATGTCATGATCCGGGCTACTTTGTATGACGAGGCAGGGGCAGAGTTGGCCCAATATGATGCCAAATACCTGCTTAAACACAAACTGATGCCCCGGGAAGCGACTGTATTTCGGATGGATTTCGAAGATGTTGCCTGGCAAGATTCCTCTGAAATGGCCCCTAAAACATACGAGCCGGAACAATTCACACCCATTAAAATGGAGGCCGCTCCGAAGTTTTTTAGTCTGCAATGCGCGGGGAACATCAGTAACAAGGACCTCTTTAAGAATGTAGCCCTGCAACAGGTTACGATCGATGGAAACCGTATGGAAGGGACTTTATTTAACTCGGGAATTCAAGAGATAACGGTGCCCCAATTGCTGGTATCCTATTATGGTAAGGATCAGGAATTGCTCTGGGTCGATCATCAGTTCCTTCAGGAAAGTGTACGCGTCCAGAGAAAAAAGAAATTTTCTTACCCTTTGCTGGAGCTTTCGGATTTGGAAGTGCTCAACGAGGACATGACACTCTGTTTCGTTAACGGCTTACCCAATCCGGTCCGAAGTAAAACCGAACAAAATAACTACAAAGCACATATGAACCGATTGTTGCAATCCTGTAATAACGACCACTTTGACTTTGTAAAAATCGATCTGAACGCCTATGTGGGAAATCCAAAATAGCGGCATTGTAGCTGTATTGGCAGTCATCCTGGGTGTACTGGTGGCCAGCTGCAACACAGATACCCAATCGCCTGATGTAAGCGCGCCTGTATTTCAACGTTTAGATACAGCAGACGTTATGATCGCTGGAGATCCAGGTCAATTGGCATTTCTGGGTCCCGACGATATCGATGTCTATCTGCAGCTGAACAATAGTTATGGAAGCGTATTCCTTTCCCCTAAAAGATCGGATAGCGAATTGGAGTTTTCCCTCCCCGATCCGATAACAAAGGTGGCCGGACAATGTACTTGGAAGCTGATCCATGATAACCAGGTCGTGCTCAATGGCGACCTATCTATTCTTCCCCAGACAGGGGCCGGGATCATAATGGAATCTTACCTGGGTCCGAAAGATATTATCGCTGGGGATTCAGGCAAGGCCATGGTTGTTTCATTCCCCACCGATCCTTTTGACAATCCCCTCAAAGACGGCACTCCCATACGGATTGAAGAACGATTCAAAGGGGCAACTGAATCTGTTATTGACTCCATTCATGAACTTATCAATTGGCAATACATCGAGCCTAAGACGGCTTCAGGACGGATCTTTGTAAAAACGATGGCAGAAAATAGCCCGTCCATAGAAATGTATACAGATGTCGGTTCCGGGGCAGGAACCGACTTTGAGATCAACGCTGAAAGAAATCACGATTTTGCGGACGGTAACCAGGTTCTCCGGTTAAGGACTTCCATGATCAAAGACCGATTTGAAAATACGGTGGCTGACGGTACCATGGTGACATTTCATATCCAAAGCAGCGAAGGGGCTTCCCTCTATACCAATGCTACGACCCTAAATGGCGTTGCGGTTGCCAAAATAGTTCATCCGGAAGCGGAGACTCGATGGAAGATTTCAGCATTTATTGCCGGAGTTGCCACCGGCAACACCCTGGAATTATACTTCACTAGTGCAGTTGAGGAATTCCCGATCTCCTTTTCAGACGAGGGTCAAATCCTTCTGATCGGCCCGGTGATGGGTTTTATGGGACAACTCGTTCCCGATTTTACCCCTGTGGAGATCACCTTGAATTTTGAAGAAGGAAAAAAAGATATTCTTACGCTATATACCCGGGCTGGGCATGCCCGATTCGATGCGAATACCTTTCTTAATAAAACCCTCCCGACGCACATTGAAATCCGCATTTTGGGTCGAACAAAAACCTTTAACCCTTAAATATATGCTGGGCACCTTTACTATTCGGCTTCGAAGGGGATTTATGATCCTTGCAGCAGTTCTACTGAACGGGGGCATTCTATTGGGTATTGGAGCTATCCTTGTTTATCTGAATACAGGTGCTGACCGCAGTTCCATTCTGCACCTTGACACCGAAATAGAGTCGGTTTACAGGCCCCATATCCAATTAGGATCTCATACCAATGAAGGTCGGCCTATCGATACCGCTGCAGCGGAGAATTTGATACGAGACTACCTAAATGCCTGGTATACGCGTAATGAAGCTTTAAGATACAATGATCCCTTGCTGATGCGGGACTACTATACAGATAGCGCCTATGCCAAATTGAAACGGCTCATCGACCTAAACAAAAATTCAGAAGTAAGCATACAACAGACCACCTTAGCACACTCAATCTCAATTGACTTCTACAGTGAAGATGGTAAATTAGCAACCCTTTCCGACAGTAATGTAGAAGTTTACAAACAGATCTGGAAGAAAGATGGGTTACAGGTCGAAAGCAAGGACACTAGCAACTACCGTGTCGTCCTCTTCCTGGAAGACAACTCCTGGCGTATCCGGCATATGCAGAGAACAGCATCTGAGAGAGGCGAAGAAACAAAAGATCTAGAAGGTAGGAATATGGCGAATACTATCGCGGGGATCAAAGGAGTGAATTATTACCCACAGGATCAACCCTGGAATATGTTTGGCGACGATTTTGACCTGAAAGTGGTTGAATCGGACTTTGTGAAGATCCGGGAAATGGGTCTGAACACTATTCGGATCTTTATCCCTTATCAAGAATTTGGAGGCCCCGATGTTCGATCCGGGCACCTGAGCCAACTCAAACAGGTTATGGATGCTGCAGAAACTAAAGGGATAAAAGTGCTCCTTACCTTATTTGATTTTTATGGCAATTATGACCTGGCGGAATGGACATTGAACTTTCGCCATGCCAGATTGATCGTAACGGCTTTTAAAGAACATCCGGCACTTTTAGCCTGGGACATTAAAAACGAGCCCGACCTCGACTTTGAAAGCCGGGGCAAGAAGAGGGTTTTAGCCTGGCTTCGGGAATTGAGCGCTATCGTAAATACATTGGATCAAGAACATCCCGTAACCATTGGTTGGTCCAATGCAGAGGCAGCTTCCTTATTAAAGGATGAAGTGGATGTCGTTTCGTTTCATTATTATGGAGATACTGATAGCTTTCGTGCCGCCTACCAGGAATTGAGGATTTCCGTACCGGAAAAGCCAGTAGTATTACAGGAATACGGTTTGTCTTCATATAGCGGGATCTGGCACTTGTTCTCGGGCTCCGAAACCGAACAGGCTGCACACCATGAAGCCATTCAGGGTGCAGTAACGGAGCTTCAAATACCTTATCTATTCTGGACCTTGTATGACTTTCCTGAGGTTCCACAAAAAGTGGTCGGTCGATTGCCCTGGCGAAGAATGCCTCAAAAAAAATACGGCTGTTTTGATGAGAAAGGAGATCCCAAGGAAGCCTATACGATTATCAAACAAAAATGAAAAGGAGCAGTCCGCCAGACCACTCCTCTTCAACTTAACCCAACCAATAAAAGCTGTATTTAGGCATCTGTATGGGCCTCTGCCTTTTTTGGCAGTACCCACTCATATCCAGGTTTGTATTTCTGACCCAGGGCTTTGAAGAAATCCGTGTACGTCTGCGTAATGACAGACATGGGAAGGGAGCAAGCCGCTTTATAATTGATTTGCCCGATCTCAACCCTATACATGTCATTCTCCAGGATTTTTTGAATAGCATCGGCCAGGGAACTTACAGAATCGGGTTCAAAGAACTCTCCGGTATAGCCTTCTTCACGTAATAGAATACCCAGGTCACCCAAATCCGGTAGCACGGTCGCCTTACCATAACTTCCCGCCTGGTGGAGCACACCTGAACTTCCGGTGGTTGAGGTATATGGGAAGACCACGACAGCGCTCTGTCCGAATATCACAGGTACATCTTCTTCGGCGACATAACCCGTAAATCGCAATTGGGAAATATGCCCATAGGTTTCGTGGAGACCGTCGATATAACCCGGCGTATTGGGACTATCGGTGCCGGCGATGACAATCTCGATATCCAAATCAGATCGTGAGCGGATCAATTCCACTGCTTCAATCAGTATTTCAACTTTTTTATATGTGCCGAACTTTCCAAATGCCATAACCTGAATTGGTCCGGATGGCAGAGAATAATCAGGTTCAGGTGGCGTCTCAAACGAACCATGAGGCACTAGTGCAATATTCTTGGCTCTATACTTTTTTTCCAGAATATCAACGTATTTGCTAATGGTCACGGCCAACACATCAGAGGCCAGGATGCATCGGGTTAATTGTGTTCCGATAAAATTGTAAATCCGTTGAAAGATCCTGTTCCCGGTGATCCCGGCATTGTCCAGATCAACTTGTTCCATAATGTTATGCAATAGTGCGATCACCGGAATGCGCATGATCCTGCAAAAAGCCGGTAACATCAGGCCGAGGGCAGCAGGTATTTTTTTATCTCCGAATTTCAGGAACTGAAGATTCAGCAGTACACCATCAGGTCGGGTTTTTGCTAATGCTTTTCCAATCCTGAACAGGTTGGAGTACCCGTTGAATTCCCAACAGGGTACAACGGTAATCTTGCATCCTTCGCCATCGAAGTCCAATACTTTGGGTTCAGCGGTTTTATCGGTTATCAAAATAAGTTCGTCGATCTCCGGTTGTTCCCGGAAATGTTTCACCAAGTGGTAGCCATACTCAGAGAGCGTTACTTTGCTTGGTGGCAGTGCTGTAATAAGTGCTAATTTCATTTTGGTAAGATTAAGTTAATTAAGGTTATGACTGGAATCCGTTTTATTCTGCAAAGCATCGGCAACATAATCCCGAATCCAGTACGATTTTTTTTGTCATCGAAATTCAAGAATTGCATATTAAGCAAAACACCATCCGGCTGGGTCTTAGATAGTACCCTTCCAATCTTGAACAGATTAAAAAATCCCTTCAAATCCCAACAGGGTTGTATGGCGAGCTTACACCCTTCATACTCGAAATTTTGAACTTCAGCCTCATTTGTCCTATCGGTAATTAAAATGAGTTCCTTCATATCAATTTGTTCTCGCAGGTGCTTTACCAACTCCTGCCCAAAAGCCCAAAGCGATTCGTTGCTTTGTGGTAAAACAGTTACAATTGCTAGTTTCATCGTGGTTAGATTAGATTTATTCTGAGTTAATTTTGACTCAAATATCTTCTCTAAATGCCACTTTTTGGGCGCTGTGAAGACCAATGGAAGATAACCGTAGACCAATGGCAATTCCATTTCGACATTCGTATTAACCACAATACCCGGATGAAGGATCATGTTTATTACTATTCGTAAAAATCATGGACAATTGAACATCTCATAATTTCTATAGTTGACCGTTCAGGTTCTTGTAGTAATACGCCACCTGAAGAAGAAGAAGTACAAACATGCTTCCGATCTGGATCTGCACGACGCCTTCCAGCGTGTCGTGGAAAAAAACGATCAAAACCAACTGCAGTAAACCGACCAGAGCTGAGACGATCACCGGGAGATATTGATCCAACGATAAATAGTAATAGGCAAAGATATTGGAGATCGCAAACAGCGCTGTAGCCAGGGCGTATTGCCAAAGCAACCCGGCAATGGGCATATAAGCCGGCCCGAACATTACCATAACAATCTGTTCCGGAAAGAAGAGGCATAGACCCACTATAGTCACGGCCAGCAAAGCTATGAGTATGACATACCGGAAAAGAACAGGAGCTGTTGGTTCGCCCTTCTTTTGCTGCCGGATCACCTTTGGCAGCAATAGCATGGCAAACATCCAGGCTACAAAATACACCACCCGCCCAATGAGGGCCATTGAGGCATAGAGGCCGGCCTGATAGGCATCGAAATAATGCTTGACCAGGATGACGTCGAAATTGTTGATCAATATCTGGGTGAGCTCATACCCCGCCGTAAGAAGAAGGAAATGGTTTAAATTCTTTTTGTTTTCAGCGCTGAGCGTTATTTTGACGGATCTGATCCGATTCCCCTTTTCGAAGGGCAGGAATCCGAAAGCAAACGAAATCAATATTCCCGCAGACACTAATACTCCCGGGCTGTAGGGCATCAGCATTAACAGGAGAATGGTGATTATTAGCCTGCTCCACATTTCAGATTGGTAGGAGATGGACAACTTATCCAGAGCGTTGTTCCCCTGATATTCACCTCTTTTAATACTCATCAGAAAGTAGAGCGGTATTCCCAGGCCAAATAGCACAAACATCCAGGGCGATGCAGTGAAAAACCAAGCCTGCAGGCTTCCAGCGGATAGTGCCACGACACAACCCAAGACGATACCAATCCACAATGCATACATGCTAATCTTTGAGCGAAGCGCCTGCCATTGTTGCCCATTCAATAAGACTGCAAACTTGGTAGTTGCCAGCTGGAATGTCATACCTAGAAATGAGATCACCAGCAACAGGGTAACCAATAAGGCAGCTTCAGCGAAGGCTTCAGGTCCTAAGATCCGTCCAACCAGAACATTATAAAGGTAATTGCCGCCGTTGACCAGCAGGGCACTTCCCATGAAAAACTTTTCCTGGCTGAGGCGAAGCGATTTCAATTTAAGCACGGTCATAACTAAGTATATAATCGGTTTTTGAATTTTCCATAACACTGGAAACAGGTCCGTGGTTGCGACCTACGATGGAAAGCACCTTGTTATTTTTAACTGCGTTCAGATAGAAGCGCTCAAGTTCATGAGTAGAAATGTGATCCAATTCTTTCAACTTTTCCAGGGAAAGGGTCAGGTAATCATTCCCTCTGAACTCCGATTCGAGGTAGGTCCGCAATACATTCATATTAAGGCCATGTAAGGACCCAATCACTTCGATGAAGCCTTGATCGCTATTAATCTGTAATGCCATTTTATAGGTTTTTATGTTAAGATTCAGGTGCAAATTTGACATCAAAGATCCTTGAATCTGCCTTTCTATTGGGGGTGCCTTAGACGGATGGCGAATAGCTATAGACGAATGAACAAATCCCTACTTCCGGGGCGGAAGGGGTCGCAGTATCTTTACATCACAATAAATAAGAGATATTAAAATGGTCCCAAATCCATCTCAAATCACATCAACTCTACCTATGAAAAATTACATAATTCAAATACTCGCATCGCTCGCCATCTCATTAACAATGGCGCAGGAACCGATAGAAATAGAGAAAGGATTCCGGCTACTCGAAGATGGTAAATTCAGTGAATCCCTGGTTTTTTTTGAGCGCTACCTTGAAACGTCACCTGACAACCGAGCAGCCCAGATCTGTTACGGCCGATCATTAGGTTTAAGCGGTGATACACCTTCCGCTGTTTCATATTTCAAGGCACTGGATTTAAGTTATCCTGGTGACCTGGAGATCGATGTGAACCGGGCAGAATCCCTGTTGTGGGATAACCAATTTGAGGAGGCAAAAATATTGTACAAAATGCTTTTAGAGGCGAATCCTAACCATTTCAGTCTACTGCTGGGCAACGCCAACTGCCTGAGTAATCTTAAGGAATATCAGGCGGCACTGGAATCGGTCAATAAGGCATTGGTAATAGAACCCGCCAACCAAGGCGCACTTATATCCAGAAAGTATATCCGACTGGCATGGGCACATGTGTTGATCAATCGACAAGAATATGCTTCCGGCAAGCGTTTATTGCAAAGCAACCTGATAGATTTTCCCCTCGATAAAGAAAGCTTGAATAATTTGGCTAATGCATACCTGGCTAGTGGAGACACCGGCCTGGCCAGGGAAAGTTTTATTAAAATGGCGGATTCAACAAAAGACAGCATCACCGCAATGATCGGAATTTCCCTCGTCTCGCACATTGAAAAGCAAGATAAGGACGCCCTGAAATATGCCCGGGAAGCGAGAATAATTACAAGGAGATCTGAGGATCCTCAACTAATGCGTAAAGCCGAAGAGCGTTTTGTACAAGCTTTGTTGTGGAATAAGAAATATAAAAATGCCCGTACACAGCTCGATTCATTAGACAATACGTACGGAAAAGAATCCTGGATCCTCGGACTTGAGGCAAGTTATGGCCTTTATTCGGGGAAATCCAAAAGCAGTCTTAAGACCTATGAAGAATTGCTTGTGCGCGACTCTACTTCCTTTGACGGTAACCTTGGGAAGGCAAATGCTCTGTTTGCCAATGATCGCATGCATGAAGCTTACCAGGCTACTTTTACAACGCTGGATATTTTTGAAAATCAGAAAGATGCCCTGGCGCTGCTCGATAAGTTGAACAAAGCGTATACCCCAGCTATAAATCAATCTGCCGGATATTCTTCGGACAGCGGACAAAATAGCACCTGGCACGGCCTCACTTCCATTCGGCTCCCCTTGTCGACCAAGATCAGCACTCAAGTAAGCTATGCCTACCGTGAAACAAACAATCAAATCGATAATAGCCAGGCAGAATCCCATTCTGCATCTCTCGGAATCGGCTATAAATGGATGCCAAAAACACGAACTACCCTCCGGGTGGGTATTAATAAAATAATAAGTCCCGAAAGAAGTTATACGCAGCCAACCATGGACCTGCGCTTTAATTTCAGTACATCATCCCGTCAAAAGCTCGAATTGATATACAATCGGGAATTGGAGAATTTTAATGCCGCCTTGATACAGGAAGAGATCGTAAAGGATCACCTGGGGCTGAGCTTTCACCAATCCACCAATTTGGATCTTGGCCTGTATACGCAGTTCATCCAAACCGCTCAGTCCGATGAGAATAACAGAACCTTGTTTTTTAGTTCCGTTTTTTACCAAATGATCGAAAAAACGCAAACTAAGATCGGCGTCAATTATCAATACATAAGTTTCAGGGAACAAAGACCGGAAGTATACTTCAGCCCTGAAGAATTTCATGTGGCTGAAATATTTAGCAGTTCTAATCTTACCATTTCACCTGCTTCAAGCCTTTCTTTTTCTGGTGCGACAGGGTTCCAAATAGTCGAAACAAACACACCGATATTCACATTTCGCGGCGATCTAAGTATTCAGCACCGGATCTCGAATCACTTCAATCTCAACATTTATGGTATGTATAGCAATTTGGCCTCAAGCACAGCTGCCGGATTTGAGTATATGGAGGCAGGGATAAGGTTCCAGTGGATATGGTCCGGCAAAAAATTGTTCGCCGATCCTAGACCGATTTAGTATAAGATGGCTTATCCCTGAATTACAAAAGATTACACATTAAAGTAAATTCAATCTGCGCATCAATTCAGGCCGGTTCGAACGGCTTATAGGTATGACGCTTTTCCCGATGAGGATACTATTGTCTTCGATATCTATAATTTTTGAGAAATTTATGATGTAGGACCGGTGCACCTGCAGGAACAAAGAAGCGGGTAGTTTATCCTTGATCTTTTTGAGACTAGAGTGCACACGGTACATCTCGGTATCGGTTATTATCTCGATATAGTCCCCCTTGGCTTCGATCAACTGGATCTCATCGAACTTCAATTTGATCAGACGGCGGTCAATATTAATGTAGAGTTCGGTCCCTGCGTCACTTCCTTCCCCTTGCTCGGTAACCAAACTGGGCCTTTCCATTAAATTCTTCACTTTCGCAATACATTTTTTAAACCGCTCTTCTGAAATTGGTTTTACCAGATAATCGACAATGGACTCATATTCATAGGATTCAATAGCAAAGTTCTGGTCTGATGTGGTCAGGACGATTTTTGGTGGATTTTTCAGGGTCTTTACAAAGTCCATCCCTGTAAATCCCGGCATATGTATATCCAAAAAGATGAGATCGATCGTTTGCTGATTTAAAAATTTGATGGCTTCGATAGCAGAGGAAAACTCCTCGATCACATCCAAATCTTCTATAGATGTACATAGTTGGGCTACTATTGCTCGTGCTGTGGCCTCATCGTCTATGATGATGCAATTCATACCTGGATGGTTTTAATGAAATCTTCCACTTTTACCAAAGTCCTTATAAAATCTTTTTCCCATACAGTATTTCCTTCCTGTAGAGCTTCTTCATGTTTAACGGCCAGTTCATAATCCTCCTCAAGACCAAGGATACTAAACTTATGCTTCAGCTTGTGTACATTCAGTGCGGCTTCATCCAAATTTTTTTCTGAGATATTATGGATATACTCCGCTTCTTCTAAAGGGAATTCCTTTTTGAGGATCTGAATGAACTTTTCTTCAAAAGACCGATCCCCAGCAGCCAACTTTTTGATGTAATTGAGATTCGGTTCCACCTTTATATTTTTTTTATACTGAAATTAAAGGCTGTTCCTTTTCCTACCTCTGATTCGAGTTGGATCTCACCCTCATATAAATCTACTATCTTTTTAACGATGGACAGTCCAAGACCGGAGGAATGCTTCTGGTTATCAAGGGATTGAAATACTTTAAAGATCTTATCATGGTATTGGGCAGGGATCCCGATTCCGTTATCCTCGATTGAGAAATGCCAATGCGACGGAGATTCGGAGCTGCTTATTCTAACAAGTCCTTCTTCTACTTCAATATAGTTCACAGCATTGCTCACAATATTCTGAAAGAGCTGATGGATCCTCGTGCGGTCTGCGCGAATCTCCGGCAAAGGATTCAGGATTACAATGCGCACGTGTTCGGGTACATAGATGATCTCTCTTATATCATTAACTATCTCGTTTAGATCGATCTTACTATTTTCCAAACTGGCGAGGTCAATACTAGAATATTTTAAGATCCCATCAATTAGGGTATCCATGGCTTCGATTTTTTCCTGCATCATCTGCAAATTGTTTAGGCCATCCTCATTTAAAACATCTTTATAATCCTCACCCAACCATGTTGCCAGGGCGCTTATACTCCTCAATGGGGATTTCAAATCATGAGACACGATGTGGGCATATTCTTTTAACCCTTCATTTCTCGCTTCGAGTTCTCCTAATAATTTTTCCTTTTGCAGTTCCAGGTTGCGCTGCTCCGTGATGTCCTCCACCATCGCCACCTGGTATTCCACTTCACCCTTCCTGTTCTTAAACGCGCTTACCGAAGTCTTGGTCAGTAACTCGCTACCATCTTTTCGAAGGTATTTCTTTATGATGGTGAAATTATCTATGTTACCGGAATTCATTTTTTCCAAAAGATTTATAGAATTGTTTATGTCTCCAGGGGCAGAAATTTCCTTAACATGGCGGCCTATTAATTCTCCCGCTCCATATCCGAGCATTTGACCGAATCTCGGATTTGTTTTAATGATCATTCCTTGATCGGTTAACACGATACCAAGAGGGGAATTTTCAACGATAATCTGTAACTCTTTACGCTGCTGTGCCAGGAGTTCTCTGGTTTCCGCTTCCCGAGTGATATCCCTGATAATCCCCTGGGCTGCGATCGGATTCCTCTCTTTATCATAGATTAGGCTGCCATTGACCTCTACAATTTTTTCAGTACCGTCACCCACTCTGATTTTGGCACGATAGTTTTTCAAAGTCCCCACTTCAAACAATGAAGCGACGGACTTTGCCGTATACTCCACATAGTCCTTATGAACCAATTCGGAGAGATTGATGGGCGTTACCATGTGATCGAAGCCAAGGAATTCTTTTGCTGAGGCATTCATATTGATCACATTGAACTCGAGGTCCATGATTACGTACGGATCTATGATGTTGATAAATACACCATCCAGTTCTGAAGCCTTTTCATTAAGCATGTATTCCAAACGGTCATTAACACTGTGTAAATGCCGGCTGACATCATAAAGCTGCTTGGACTTCTCCTCCAAGATCCGCTCAGCCTGAAAACGTGCTTTTTTCTGGCGCTCCAGTGCTTTCCTTAATAACTGGACATCTGCTTCACTCATCTTGAATAATATCAAATTTAACCTCTGTGCCGTCTGGTTTCAACAATTCATAGGTAATGGTGGCGCTGCCATTAAAATGCTCAAAGGTTTTATGGATCAGGCCATGTGCGAGCCGGTATAAACCCCTGGAAGAACTATAAACCATCGTAATGGAGTGATCCGATTTATTAAGGATCTTGAATGTAGGTAATTCGGCATCAGGATATAATTTCTTGACATGCACGTGAATATGATCCTCAATGGAATCCAACAATTCGATCGGGTCTGAATAGGCCCTGATCACCTCTGGGTGTGCCTTACCCAAACTATTAAAAAGGTATAAACCAAAGACATATAGCAGGTCTCCTACTGGGGTATTGACCTTCTCACTAAGCCGGGAAAGCAGTTGTACCATCTCACTGAATTCATATGTACCAACGGATGTATATATCCCACCCGATTCCACGGCCGATTCTTCAATAATAGCGTCGACTACCTCCAGCCCAAATTTGGTCTCAACGAGCTCCAGGAATTCAGTAAAAATTATACCCTTCATAGTCAGATTTTAGTTTGATAAAAGTAGGAAAATTGATAAGTGGACAGAAATTTATGTTGTGAAACCTAAGTTTTTTATTAGGCTTTTACCAATTCATTGACCTCCCAGTATTTCAAAACCCGTTTCAATTTGGTTTCATATTCTTCGTATTTCAACGGTTTTATGATGTATCCCGCTACACCTATTCGAAAGCATTCCATAAGGTCTGCCCTATTCTGTGAAGTAGTGAGAATGACCGTGGGCAGAAATTTTATTGAGTCTTCACCTTTTAAGATCTCCAGGAATTCTAAACCGTTCATTCGCGGCATATTCAAATCCAGCAGGATCAGATCCGGAAGAAGTTCAGCACTTCGCAGATGCACCAGCGCTTCTTCACCGTTTCGGGCATTTTGTATGGTATGACGCATACCTTGTTTGGCAACGGTTCGTTGCAGTTTCATGCTCTCTATTTCATCGTCTTCAATAAAAAGTATATTCATTTTTGAAAAGGGTTAAGTGTATAAATTTCGCGAACCGCCCACAAATATAGTTTGAACTTTCGACGAATGAACGAAAAGTGTAGATCGATGAGACATTTATAACGATAAGGTCGATCACGGCGTCAATTACCTCCTTTAAATGCCATGCATGCAGATCGCTTTCACGAAATCCAGATAAAAAGTCTGCGTTAAATTATCAGGATTCTATAATATCTTTCAGTACTGCGATCTGACCTAGATGATAAACGTCATGCTGGATGATTCCGCGAATGAGATAATCTCTGGAATATTTTGACCCTGGAACTCCTTCGGTTAAATTCTCAGCTTCCATCCCTTCAAATACGTTTACAAGCGCATCCTGGGTTTTCTTGAGGAGTTTGAGTAAGCCTTTCCATTCTTTTTCGGTAACATTTGATGAGTCCCAATTAGCTGCACTTTCAGGATCTATATTAAAATCTGCCAGGCCCTTGAGTTTTTTGATCGTAAAAACGCGCCAGGCGATCATGTGTCGCAACAAGCCGGCAATAGATTTTGAAAAACCTTCTGGGCGAATATTTACCTGGGAATACGAAACCATATCTAAAATGGTCATTGTAGACGTGCCATACCATGGTTTTCCATTAAAGCAATCCCCTGCATTGGCGATTATTCGATCTATCTCATTCATATTTTCATTCTAAGGACTGCCATTCAGCCTGAACTTTTTTGGGCAGGGATGCCACGATCAAGTCATATGAATGGTCTATTAATTCTGTAATCAATGCTGTTGGAAGTTGTTCCAGGTAGAGGGTATTCCAATGAACTTTACTCATGTGGTATCCCGGCATAATGATGCCATCAAATTCTTCCCGCAAGACAATCGCCCGCTCCGGATCACACTTTAAATTTACCTGAGAAGGTATGCGTTCCAAAGGTGCAATTGCAAACATTTTATTCATCACTTTAAAAACCAATGTAACCTCATCAAAAGGAAATTCTTCAGTAACACCTTTTTTCGCAATACAATACTCCCTAAATGCTTCTATATGCATAGTGACTAATCCTGGCCTAGTGCGTCATATACGACTACCTTATTCCACAAATGTGAGGCATTTTCAATAAAGGTCAAATGGGCTGGCTCAGTTTGGTAATTTTCCTGAGCCTCAGCAGAATCAAAAGTAAGGATCAGACAATAGGAAAATGTATCATCGACCACTTCTCGAGTGGCTTTTGGTGGAATACCTACATAATTGGTCTGGGCAAATTCAGATGCTTCTAAAAGTGTGTTTAACGCTGCTTCAAATTCCTTTCGCTCCGAATCAGAAGCCGGATCATTCAGCCAGAAATAAACGACATGTACAAAGGTCGGATCCATTTCCAATTTATCTGAAGATTTCTGATCACACGATTGTAAAAACAGGCATGCTATTAAACAAAATCCTAGTAGTATTCTCATCTTGGTTTTTCTATAATTGGTTTTTTATATTCATATATTTCCAAAGCGGAGTAATCAAGTCGCCATCCGATCATCTCCACGATCTTTTCAATCATTAATATGGCTTCTTTAGCTTCGTTCCTGGCCTGGTCCATCAGTACACTTTCAGGGATCTTGTCCAGAATATGCTGTCTTGCCTGTTTTGTGACTTCTGTCAAATCTTTAGGTGTGAAAGCATAAAACAGATCATTTTTGATATCGTAAAATTCCAGCTCCGGTGAAATTGAAAGCACTTCAGGCTGGGGGAAACTTTCAAGAACGATGGTTTTACGATTCGTATCTGAATACATATGGATCTTACTCAGGTTGTACCCAATATGCGTTTTGGCATTGATGATAACCAGTGCCTTCTTCCTACTTGTAAAGAGGTTGAGAAATTGCTCTTTGGAATTTTCGTATCGATAGATTTCAGCAAAATCTCCTTCTACTGAAATGAGCTTGCATACACTCCTGATTTTTTGAAGTAAAACAGTGCTCTGGTGCTCAGTGAGTTGTTTCCGCTTTTTTATCCTAAACAAGGAGTAGATCCAATACGTAAGTATGACACCTAATAATAAACCTATAATGATCTCAAAGACCGACTCCATGCGCTAAAGATACAAAGTTTGCCTAGCCACACTATTCTTGTATGGCATATAAAACGGGCCTGCTTGGTGCGGCATCGTTTTCAAACGGGCCCAATTGAAAGGACAAAAAATAGGCGCCATCCAGGATCTTATTATTGACAAAGATCAATTCTGTGATGGTAGCAGCCTTTCGAATAGAACCATTCATATTCCAAAAAGCTCGATGCGCAAGGAGTGCGCCATAATCATCTTCCCTATCCACAGACGGAAGATCGATTAACAAATGCTCCACTCCTATCTCTGCGAGGTATGTAGCAGCCTCTTCCAAAAGGTAGGGCGGATTAGTTTTGGAATAGTGATTCCTTTTTTTCTGCAGCGTATTAGGCAGGGTTCGGATGACTAGTGCTTCTCTTTTTTTATTGCCTATGACATAGCGCAACTGCTTTTTAGAGATTACAAAGTCTTCCTGATATTTTTCAGGGGCTATCGTTATGACTTCTGCCTTAAAAAAGAATTTGGATAATACTTTATTAACAGAATGAACCTCTTTAGTGATATGCCCGTAGCATTCTGTATGTGTGCCATGGGCATGTGGGTTAAATTGGATGTCATTAAAGTTAACCGACTGTCCTGCGGCAACACTACCCTCGTAATCCCCTGAGATATGAGGCTCGATCTTAGGCAGGTCTAATCCCCATGCAATAACATTTTGCTTCTTGCCACTTATCGGAATAGAAATATCAAGCGGCTTGGAAAGGTCTATAGTATAGTTCCGATTATTATGTCTAATGGTAGTAGTCATTCGGCCAGAGCATTACCCCAAATTAACCATAAATAATTCACTTGCGATGCCATCGATCAAAAACTTACCTTTTGCCGTACTCTTAAGATATTGACCCTCCAATGAGAGAACACCTCGTTTGATATGTGGTTTAGCCTGCTCAAGAGCATACTCCATATAACGTTTTCCAAACTCTTCTGTTAGGGTATGCAGGTCTACTCCCCATTGAGTTCTTAGTCCCGTCATAATCTTTTCGTTGTAGCGATCTACTTCAGAAAGTTTTTCAACGGTGCTAGGTAATGTACTTTCCTGAATAGCATCCAGGTATTTTTTATTGTTCCGAATATTCCAACTGCGTTCTTTGCCATTATAGGAATGGGCAGAAGGGCCAATTCCCATATAGGTTTTTCCCAACCAATAGGCAGTATTATTTTTAGAATAATATCCTGGCTTACCAAAATTTGAGATTTCGTAATGCTCAAAACCATCAGCAACCAATGTCTGAACCATGTATTCAAACTGCCTGTGCGCCGCAGCCTCATCGATATTGGAAACCGTTCCCATTTTTATTTGGTGAGCAAGTGCCGTTTTGGGTTCTACTGTCAAGGCGTATGAAGAAATATGCGGCAGTTCCCATCGGGCAATAGTTACAATATTTGATTTCCAGTCACGAAGACTTCTCCCCGGAATACCATAAATAAGATCGATCGATATGTTATCGAACAAAGCCCTTGCCAGATCGAGGCATTCAATGGCTTGTTGCACATTATGCGATCTATTCATCAAGCGAAGATCGGCCTCAAAAAAAGATTGCACCCCGATGCTGAGTCGGTTTATACCCAAGGTAGATAGATCATAGATCTTTTGCTTGTCCAGATCATCCGGATTGGCTTCCAGAGTAATTTCCGGGTTCCCCGACATCTGAAAATTTTTACCAATGTGCTCTAGAATAAGTTGTACTTGCTGGGGCGTAAGTAAGGAAGGGGTGCCCCCACCAAAATAGATGCTTTCTACATTTACCCCTCTAAATTCATCCTTTCGCAAGGATAGTTCCCTGATCAAAGCGTCTACAACTTCTTGTTGCCTGGTGAGATTCGTGCTGAAATGAAAATCACAGTAATGACATGCCTGTTTGCAGAAAGGGATATGAATATAGATGCCCGACATTTCAGTGAACAATTAGTCGATTTGATCAGGATTGGCCCGGGCAAATGCTTCCCAGCCTGTATATTTTTTGCCGACTTCCGTTCTGCCTTCATTGTAAAAATGGCATACGGCAGCGGCTAGTCCGTCTGTACTATCCAGGTTTTTGGGAAGTTCTTTGATCTGAAGTAGTTGTTGCAGCATACGGGCTACCTGTTCCTTACTCGCATTCCCGTTACCGGTGATGGCCATTTTGATCTTCTTAGGCAAATATTCGGTTATAGGTATTTGTCGTGATAGTCCAGCAGCCATAGCGACCCCCTGTGCCCGACCTAATTTTAACATGGATTGCACATTCTTGCCATAAAACGGAGCCTCTATTGCGATCTCATCCGGGTGGTACGTTTCTATCAGCTCAATGGTGCGCTCAAAGATCAGTTTGAGTTTTGTATAGGGGTCAGAATATTTCCGCAAGTTCAGTTCATTCATTTGAACCAAATACATTTGCTTCTTTTTTATCTGAATGACCCCAAATCCCATTATTGTTGTCCCGGGATCTATCCCCAATATTATTTTATCACTAGTTGTAGACATTAATCAGCATTAAGTTCTATTGGTATCCTGAATTTGACATTTACCGGAACCCCTCTTTTTAATGCGGGCTCAACCTGAGGTAGTTCATTAACTTCACGTTGTATCATTCGATTAAAATCCGGTAGTTGTGCAAGGATCTCCTGATTTCTTTCCATATCTGCTACCCTGATCTTGCCCTCCATATCAACTAAAATATCTATATAAATAAAAGTGCTTACCTGATCCTGAAGTTCCAATTGATATGTTGCCAGGCCATCGGACAACTTTTTTATCAGGGTTTCTTCAAAACATTTGCGTTGCATATCTGCTGTCATTAATTCATCACATTCATCAAATAAGGGGTAATGGTCAAGCGTATTCCAATCAATTTGTTCCATTTCTTTGGCAACTAATTTCTGAGTGCGTTTTTCCTTGGAGGAAAACAAAGAACATGCGCTCATTGCAGTACCCAGCATAAGAAAACTCAACCCATATACCGCCCATCTTTTCATCATCAGCAAATTACAATTTTTCCGCTGGAACTGTTCGTTCCATTTATAGCGCGTAATTTCGTATGTAACATTTAAATCTCACTTTCGTCAAATAGCTAATTGAGTTTTTATGGATATCTTATTTCTGATCCTGGGTTTGTTTTGTGTACTAATTGGAATTATTGGTAGTTTCCTGCCCGTTTTGCCAGGTCCTACCTTAAGTTGGATAGGCCTCTTATTACTATACCTCACTAAAGCAGTTCCGGATGATTGGTGGTTTCTGGGCATCACATTGTTGGTTGCCCTGGTTGTATTTGCCATAGACTATATAATACCGGTGGTAGGTACGAAGAAATTTGGTGGAAGTAAGGCCGGAATGATCGGGACAATGGTGGGCCTTCTTGTAGCCATATTTTTTCCCGTACTAGGTATTTTTGGGATTATCGTTTGGCCCTTTGTTGGGGCACTGGCCGGAGAACTCATCAATAAGGCCGATAATTCAACAGCACTGAAAGCTGCTTTTGGGTCTTTTATAGGTTTTCTAACAGGGACCTTTTTGAAATTTGTGATCTCCGTTATTTTTTTCGGCCTCTTTGTTTCAAAAGTCTGGGATTATAAGGAAGCACTTTTTCCTTTCTTTTTTCCTGAAGCTTAGTCCCTTATCCAACTTACTTTATCCCTAAAAGGTCTGCGCTGACCCGCTTCGATTGGCTCATCAAAATAGCCCATATACAAAAACCCAAGGCATTGCTCCCCTGCCTGTAAGTCAAAAAAGCCATCCATATACTTGATGATCGAGGGTGAGCTCCAATAACAACCTATTCCCAATTCCACACACCCCAACCACATATTCTGGACTGCCATGGCTGTAGCGGCTATTTCCTCCCATTCCGGAAGTCGTTCTTCCGGGTCGCGTTGCATGCAAATAGCTATAATTACGGCAGATTGACGTGCTTTATCCATAATCTTTTTAGTCTTAATATTCTTAGGCTTAGCTGTGTGTTTCTCATACACGGCAGCCATAAATTCCCCCAGCCGTATTTTAGCATTTCCCGTAACCACTTTAAATCGCCAGGGCTCTGTTCGTTTGTGGCTAGGAGCCCAATTTGCAGCTTCAAGAACGGTTTCGATTTCCTTATCCTCTATGGGACGATCATTATACTGCGCAGGAAATACGGAACGTCTTCTTTTTATTAAATTAAAAATCATGGTGGATCACTACTTTAATTTACCGAGATACAAGGTTTATTGTACCTTCCTGGTACTACTGGTTAATCTCAAACTTAATGAATACTTTTAGGGCAGCGAAATGCGAAAATAAATGTCTCAAACATCCACCTCTTTTTCACTGGGATCCGAAACCTTAACAGTTCAAAAAGCTTTGTTATTAGCTGATGGCAGTTGTAGTCCTTTCTTGTCCGATGAGACCGTTGAACGCATTAATTCCAGTGCTGCATTAGTTGAGCGCATCGTAGAAGATGCGCATCCGGTATATGGCATAAACACCGGTTTTGGTCCGCTATGTACCACCAAAATATCAAAAGACGAAACACGCCAGTTGCAGGTAAACATCCTAAAAAGTCATGCAGTAGGACTTGGCAGGCCGATCAGCACTCAATTATCCAAATTGATGTTGATCACAAAAGCACACGCGCTCTCAAAAGGGTATTCGGGAATCCAGTTAAACACCCTGAAACGCATTATATGGCATATTGAAAACGACGCCATTCCTACAGTTCCCTCTCAAGGTTCCGTGGGAGCATCCGGAGATCTGGCTCCACTGGCACATTTATTTCTGCCGCTCATTGGATTGGGGGAAGTAAGCTACCAGGGAAAAGTAATGAAAGGCCAGGAATTTTTAGAAATTACCGGACTGCCTAAATTAACCTTAGGACCTAAGGAAGGACTTGCCTTGATCAACGGCACCCAGTTTATCCTGGCTCATTCGATCGTAGTTTTAGATAAAATGCACAATTGCCTCACGCATGCAGATGTTGCAGGATCTATGATGATCGAAGGTCTGCAAGGTTCTTTAAAACCCTTTGACCCCGCCCTTCATGAGGTGCGACCTTTTAAAGGAAATTTACATGTTGCTGCAAGGGTCAGATCTTTACTTGAAGGCTCTGAGATCCTGGAAGATCATATAGATTGTGAACGGGTCCAGGATCCTTATTCCCTTCGATGCATCCCACAAGTACACGGTGCGTCCCGCAATGCATGGCTACATGTAAAAGAGCTTGTACATACAGAACTAAATGCAGTAACAGATAATCCCGTACTAATAGGTGATGAAGCCATAAGTGGTGGGAATTTTCATGGACAGCCCTTGGCGATGGCGCTGGATTATGCATGTGTTGCCTGTGCCGAATTAGGGAATATTTCGGATAGAAGAATTTACCTGGCTTTAGAAGGGACAAGTCCCGGACTGCCTAAATTATTGATGAAAGATACAGGGATCAATTCTGGATATATGATCCTGCAATATACCTCTGCTGCGCTGGCCAGTGAGAACAAAAGTTATTGTTTCCCGGCAAGTGCAGATAGCATTCCTACTTCAATGGGACAGGAAGACCATGTAAGCATGGGTTCCATCTCCGGCAGAAAGGCATTGGCCATAATTGAAAATGTAGAAAAGATCCTTTCGATAGAATTACTTACTGCTGCCCAGGCGTTCGAATTCAGAAAGCCCCTCCGATCCGGGCCTTTGATGGATGCCGTATACCGCTGCCTGAGGCAATATGTAAGTTTCGCAGAAGAGGACAGGGTTTTTGCCGATGATATTAATATAGCGTTGCGTCTCCTCAGGGAAAAAACCCTGCTCGAGCCCCTGCTTGACAAAGCTGGCAAAAACAAGATCGCCTTAAAAACTAAATATTCAGACCTCTTTGAACAATATTAATGTCAGATACCAAGCACATCTTGTTAGGTCCTTTTACACAACTTGCTCCCATGAGCAAACTCCCCTTGAAAGGGCCTCTCTCCGATGATCAACTAGGGCTTATTGAAAGTGCAGGGGTATTGATATCAAAGGGGTATATTGAAGCCGTTGGAGATTACAAAGACATCAAAAAATCAATGGGATCCACCCCCCATGAGGAGATCCTTCTCACAGGCAATTTTGTGGGACTCCCAGGCTTTATTGATTGCCATACGCATATTTGTTTTGCCGGAAGCAGGGCAAAGGATTATGCAGCCAGAAATTCAGGTAAAACCTACCTGGAGATCGCGGGGGCCGGTGGCGGTATCTGGGATACAGTAAGGCAAACCAGACAGGCCAGTGAGCAAGAATTAACACGCTTAACTACAAGTCGTGCGACAGAGCATCTTTCGCGTGGTACAACAACAATTGAAGTAAAAAGCGGATACGGCTTAGATCCTGAAAATGAGCTCAAAATGCTATCGGCCATTGCCAAAGCCAATGAAACATCTCCAGTAGATCTGATCGCTACTTGCCTGGCAGCACATACCATTCCCAAAGACAGGTCTCTTACATCAGAAGACTATTTAAATGAGATCCTCAATGAATTGCTCCCTGAGGTAAAAAGCCGCTCCCTGGCTTCACGTGTAGATATTTTTATAGAGGAAGGGGCTTTTAAGCCTGCTGAAAGTATTGCCTATGTACAAAAAGCCAAGGAAATGGGCTTTGAAATCACGATACATGCCGATCAGTTTAGTGTAGGAGGATCCCGTGTCGCTGTTGAATGTGGTGCACGTTCTGCAGATCATTTAGAAGCCAGCACAGATCAGGAGATCGAACTTTTAGCACAAAGTGATGTAATTCCTGTTGCACTGCCCGGCGCTTCCTTAGGGCTGGGATGTGGTTTTACTCCCGCCCGATCCATGTTGGATGCAGGTGGAAGCCTGGCCATTGCCAGTGATCACAATCCGGGATCGGCACCTATGGGGGATCTGGTATTCCAGGCGGCCGTTTTAGGAACGATGCAACAACTATCACAGGCGGAAGTATTAGCAGGCATAACGTATCGGGCAGCAGCAGCTCTGGGGCTGACAGACAGAGGTGTCCTTGAAAAAGGGAAGCTTGCAGATCTTTGTATATACAATGTAGCCGATCTGAACGAAGTGCTTTACCATCAAGGTTCCCTTAAACCTGCTCTTGTCCTTAAGAAAGGGAAAATTGAAATTGATCTGAGAATGGAAGCCCATGTCTGATAAGCCATCAAATAGCAATTTCCAGCAAATCATTCGCCAGGGAATACCTGGCGAACTCCCATCGGCCAAAAAATATAGTCCAGATGCCAATCCAGCTCCCAATAGGAAAGACATCTTAAACAAAGAAGAAAAAAAACTAGCCATTCGGAATGCCCTCCGGTATTTTCCAAAAAGCTGGCACGCAGCACTGGCTCAAGAATTTGCCCACGAACTGAAATCCCGGGGTCGTATTTACATGTACAGGTTTAAACCAGCGTACAAAATGTATGCGAGACCTCTCTCTGCCTATCCCGCGAAAAGCGAACAAGCGGCAGCCATCATGCTGATGATCCAAAACAACCTGGATCCTGATGTAGCGCAACATCCTAACGAATTGATCACCTACGGAGGAAATGGTGCTGTCTTTCAAAATTGGGCACAATATCTTCTGACCATGAAGTATTTGTCGGAAATGACCGATGAGCAAACACTGCATATGTATTCAGGCCATCCTATGGGACTATTTCCTTCTCATAAGGAAGCCCCGAGAGTTGTTGTCACCAATGGTATGATGATCCCAAATTATTCCAGTCAGGACGACTGGGAGCGTTACAATGCGCTTGGAGTCACGCAATACGGTCAAATGACTGCAGGTTCGTACATGTATATAGGTCCACAGGGAATAGTTCATGGAACCACAATTACGGTATTAAATGCATTTAGGAAAGTCCTTGGAAACAATAGCTCTCCAAAAGGGAAAGTGTTCCTTACTTCAGGTTTAGGAGGTATGAGTGGTGCTCAGCCCAAGGCTGGAAATATTGTGGGTTGTATTACCATATGTGCTGAAGTTAACCCGGAAGCCGCCAGAAAAAGATATGATCAGGGTTGGGTGGATGAGTTAATTGAGTCCATGGATGCGCTTGTCAATCGGACTAAAGAAGCGATCCAAAATAAAGAATCTGTCTCCCTGGCTTATGTAGGCAATATTGTTGATGTTTGGGAACGTTTCGCGGCGGATAATATCAGGATATCACTGGGGTCAGATCAAACATCGCTTCACAATCCATGGGCAGGCGGATATTATCCCGTTGGAGTGTCGTTCGAAGAGGCAAACAAACTCATGGTGGATGACCCCACATCTTTTAAGCAAAAAGTAAAGGAGTCTTTACGCCGGCAAGCGGCCGCGATAAACCAACATACGGAGCGAGGTACGTACTTCTTCGATTATGGAAATGCTTTTTTGTTAGAGGCATCACGCGCGGGTGCAGATGTACTGAACCCGGACGGGTCTGGTTTCAAATACCCATCTTATGTCCAGGACATCCTTGGACC
>JAOTYW010000123.1 GCA_029861705.1 Flavobacteriaceae bacterium | reverse complement strand
CGTGCTGTTCATTACAAGTCCAAATAACCCGACAGGCTCTTATATCACTAAGTATCAGGTAGATGAATTAATTAGTATTTTGCCCGATCATGTCTTACTGGTCTTCGATGAAGTCTATTATCAATATGTAGATGCCGAAGATTACGTAAGAGCACTCCCCTATGTCCTAAAACATTCGAATGTGATCGCAGTTAATAGTTTCTCTAAGGCCTACGGTTTAGCAGGACTGCGGATCGGATATTCCTACGCCTCAGAACAAATAGCAACCTATCTGAGAAAATTCAGAATTCCTTTTATGCTGAATACCCTCAGCATGGAAGCTGCTATTGCAGCTATGCAAGACGAGGAATTCATAGAGCGGACCGTAAGTTTAATTCATAAAGAAAAGCAGTATTTATATAAAGAACTGGATTCAATAGGACAGGAATATTGGAAAACACAGGCTAATTTTATCTTGGTCCGCCCTCAGATAACACCTTTGCAGTTTGAAGCAAAGATGATCAAATTTGGGGTGATGGTAAGGCCTTTGGTAGGTTTTGGGGCTCCGGATTGTGTAAGGGTTACTATTGGAACCCATGAAGCAAACGAAGCGTTTATTAGTGCCTTAAGGAAAATAAGCTAATAATATGGTATCAAATGATCATATAGAGACGGCGGCAAGACGTTTGCGGGAGGCAGATATGAAGAAAGAAGTTTGCTTGCCTGTACGGGATCTGATTGGCATAAAAGATCTTGAAGCAGCCTATGCGGTCCAGCGACTGAATACTCAGTTAAGAGTAGATTTCGGCGCTAAGGTTGTCGGGCATAAAATTGGCTTAACAGCAGCTGTAGTCCAGGAACAATTGGGTGTAGACCAACCCGATTTTGGTCTGCTATGGGACGATAAAGAGGTTTCCAATGGAGGGAGTATATCAGTCTCTGAATTAATGCAACCAAAAGCCGAAGCGGAGATCGCATTTGTTCTTGGAAAAGAGCTGGACTCAGCACAGCTCAGGGAGGAAACTCTTCTAGACGCCATAGATTATGCGCTGGCATCGATTGAAATTGTAGGGAGTCGTATAGAGAACTGGAATATTAAGATCACAGATACGATTGCCGATAATGCTTCCGCCAGCCACTGGGTTATTGGAACGCAGCAGGTAAATCCAAAAGAGTTGGATCTTGTGAATTGCCAAATGACAATGATGAAGAATGGTAAAATTGTTTCAGAAGGAAAGGGCAAAAATTGCCTGGGTTCCCCATTAAATGCCCTGGAATGGCTTGCAAAGAAAATGGCTGGTATAGGGGAACCGCTTAAAAAAGGGGATCTGATTTTAACCGGAGCCCTGGGCCCCATGGTACCCATCAATGCAGGAGATCATTTTGAGGCCAGTATTGAAGGCCTGGGAGCCGTTAATGTCACTTTTACGAACTAACTTAAAGGACTTTAAAACATATATTATGGAAGGAAAAATAGTTGAAGACAAAGCAAAACCGCTGGGGAATTATCCGCATGTAAAACGCGTTGGGGATTTTATTTTTGTTTCAGGGACAAGCAGCCGTAGAAAAGACAACAGCCATGCCGGAGCAGAGCAGGATGCCGATGGAAACTGGCATTTGGATATTAAAGAACAAACACGGGCTGTTATAGAAAATATTGGAGAAATTCTAAAAAGTGAAGGGGCAGATCTCTCACATGTCATCGATATGACTAGCTTTCTTACAGACATGAACGATTTTGAAGGCTATAATGAAGTGTACGGTTCATTCTTTAATGGGGATACGGTGCCCACGCGTACAACAGTAGGTGCCCATCAATTGCCGCACCCCCATCTTTTAATTGAAATGAAAGCCATCGCGTATCTGCCACTCAACAAATAACAAATGGAAAAAGTTAAAGTAGCGATCATTGGTTCGGGGAATATTGGGACAGATCTGATGATCAAGATCATACGAAGTTCTGAACATATGGAAATGTCAGTTATGGTAGGAATTGATCCCAATTCGGATGGCCTGGCGCGGGCAAAACGTATGGGAATTGCCACAACACATGAGGGCCTGGCAGGGCTGGTCGACATGCCTGAATGGGCCGAAATTAAGATCATCTTTGACGCCACCTCAGCCAAGGCACACCAGTACAATTGGGGCATTGTTGAAAAATACCCGGATAAAAGGATCATCGATCTCACCCCAGCAGCCATCGGGCCCTTTTTAGTCCCTCCAGTGAATTTTGACGCGAACCACAATGTAAGGAATGTCAATATGGTAACCTGTGGGGGGCAGGCAACCATTCCGATGGTCGCTGCAGTCAATCGCATTGCCAAAGTTCACTATGGAGAGATCGTCGCCTCCATTGCAAGCCGTTCTGCAGGACCGGGCACCAGGGCTAATATTGATGAGTTTACTGAAACAACAGCACATGCCATTGAGAAAGTAGGGGGTGCAGACAAAGGGAAGGCTATTATCATCTTAAACCCGGCGGAACCGCCTGTAGTGATGCGGGATACCATTTTTACCTTGAGCGAACAAGGAGATCGGGAAGCCATCCGTGAAAGCATTCATGAAATGGTACAGGAAGTACAAAAATATGTTCCCGGCTACTCCTTGCATCAGGAAGTACAATTTGATGATATTCCGAAAGACAAACCGGTTTTTATTGAGGATCTGGGCTACAGGCACGGTTTAAAAACTACCATTTTACTCCAGGTAATAGGCGCAGGGCATTATTTACCGGAATATGCCGGGAATTTGGATATCATGACAAGTGCTGCGATGGCCACCGGCGATAAATTAGCTACTATGGATGTGGCTGCTATGTAGATTAAGAAGATTCTATAAAATTAATCGAAATGCATAAACTATATATACAAGATGTGACGCTCCGGGACGGCATGCATCCCATGCAGCATCAATATTCCAAAAAACAAATTAAGGACATAGCCATTGCGTTGGATAAAGCCAAAGTAGATGCCATTGAAGTTTCCCATGGAGATGGACTAACCGGCGGCAGCTTTAATTATGGTTTTGGAGCACATACCGATTGGGACTGGCTGGAGGGGATAGCAGAAAACCTGACGCACGCAAAATTAACAACACTACTCATTCCCGGCATCGGTACAATTGAGGACCTGAAAAGAGCCCGGGACCTGGGCGTAGAATCAGTTCGGATAGCCACGCATTCAACGGAAGCGGATATCGCTGCCCAGCATATTGAAGCGGCCCGCAATATGGGGATGGATGTTGCCGGTTTCCTGATGATGGCGCATATGAATGAACCTGAACTATTAGCCGAACAGGCAAAGTTGATGGAGTCATACGGTGCTTTGTGCGTATATGTCACAGATTCAGCAGGTGCTTTATTGATGGAAGAAGTGCGGGATCGTATAAAAGCCTTTAAAGACGTTTTAAAACCCGAAACAGAAATTGGGATCCATTGCCATCAAAATTTATCACTAGGGGTGGCCAATACCATCGTAGCCATGGAAGAAGGCGCAACCCGACTGGATGCTTCCCTGGCAGGCATGGGAGCAGGCGCAGGGAATTGCCCCTTAGAAGTTTTAATAGCTTATTTGAATCGGATAGGAGCGGAGCATAATTCCGATCTCTTTCAATTAATGGACCTGGCAGATGATGTGATCCGGCCTTTACAAACGCGACCAGTTCAGGTAGACCGCGAAACCCTTTCCTTAGGCTATGCAGGTGTCTATTCCAGCTTTTTACTCCATTCTGAAAGAGCTGCAAAGAAATACGGACTGGATACACGGACGCTTCTGAACGAATTGGGAAAACGGAAAATGGTCGGGGGTCAGGAAGATATGATCATCGATGTCGCTTTAGACCTAATAAAAAAATAGATCCATGATCAAGATCAGTAACTATATCGATGGAAAATTAGTCGGCCCCAAAAAAGGCAAGTATCTGGAATCGTTTAATCCGGCCAAAGGACAGCCCTATGCCATAGTGCCGGACTCTGATGCCAGCGATGTAGAGAAGGCCTACAGAGCCGCTTCTAAAGCCTTTACATCATGGTCTGCTACTTCGATCAATGATCGGGCTCAAGTCCTCACAAGGATAGCAGATCTAATTGAGACGCAGTTAGACTCGCTTGCTAAAGCAGAATCTATAGATAATGGCAAACCGGTATCCCTGGCTAAGAAAGTAGACATCCCCAGATCGGCCGCCAATTTTAGGTTTTTTGCTCAGGCCATTACTCAATTTGCCACACAGGCCCATGAGATGTCAGATGGCATTAATTATACATTGAGGCAACCTCTAGGAGTGGTCGGGACCATTTCGCCCTGGAACCTGCCCTTATATTTATTTACCTGGAAAATTGCCCCAGCTTTGGCAGCCGGTAATTGTGTGATCGCCAAGCCTTCTGAAGTAACTCCTATGACAGCCTTCTTACTTTCTAAGATCTGTATAAAGGCCGGACTCCCAAAAGGGGTTTTAAACATTGTGCACGGCGACGGATTAAAAGTGGGGTCGGAAATGACCAAACACCCTAATATAAAGGCAATCTCTTTTACAGGGAGCACCCGGGTCGGGAAAGAAATTGCCCAGGTAGCTGCTCCTATGTTCAAGAAATTATCCCTGGAAATGGGAGGGAAGAACCCCAACCTGATCTTTGCCGATTGCAACTATGAAAAAATGTTAGACACGACTGTTAGATCCTCCTTTTCCAATCAAGGTCAGATCTGCCTCTGTGGCTCCCGCATCTTGATCGAACGATCCATTTACGGCAAGTTTAAAAAGGACTTTGTCAAGCGCGTCAAAGCCCTGAAAGTGGGTCCGCCCGAGCGAAGGAATACAGATATAGGCGCTGTTGTTTCAAAAACGCATTATGAAAAAGTTTTGTCCTATATCAAATTGGCTAAAAAGGAAGGCGGAAAAATCCGGGCCGGTGGAAAAGCTGTATTTCCCAGGGGATATAAAAGGGGCTGGTATATTGAACCGACGGTTATTGAAGGCCTGGATCCGTATTGCAGGACTAACCAGGAAGAGATTTTTGGACCCGTAGTTACGCTTATCCCTTTTGATACAGAAGAAGAGGCATTGGAATACGCCAATGCAACGGAATATGGTTTGTCTTGTTCTGTATGGACAGAAAATATCAGTCGCGCAAATCGCATTGCGAAGCGAATTGATGCCGGGATCGTCTGGATCAATACCTGGATGCTGCGTGACTTACGTACGCCTTTTGGGGGCGTTAAAAATTCTGGCGTAGGGCGGGAAGGCGGCTTTGAAGCCCTCCGGTTTTTCACAGAATCCAAAAATGTTTGTATTCAATATTAGGTAGTCGGGAAGAGCTTCATATAGGGCCTATATATCAAAATTAAACAGTATAAAGCACCTACATACTTAACAAATAATTCGCATAATTTCTTTCTGAAATATCTTAATAATCACGTACTTTCTTCAAAATTTTAGATCATGATTAGTCGTTTCAGAAAATCCTCTTTGTTATTCCTATTGATGGCCGTGCCCCTCTGGGCTCAGATAGAAACCCAAGCTGTTGCCCCTCCGGTCATATTGGAAGAAAAGATCCCTATAGACCCTAAGGTCAGGATAGGGACCTTAGATAATGGCCTTACATACTACATTAGGGAAAATTCGAAACCCGAGGACAAAGTTGAGCTTAGGCTTGTTGTGAATGCGGGTTCCATAATGGAATCGGAAAGGCAATTAGGCCTGGCTCATTTTATGGAACATATGAATTTTAATGGGACAAAGAACTTTGAAAAGAATGATCTGGTTGATTACCTGCAAAGTATCGGTGTTAAATTTGGCGCTGATCTGAATGCGTATACCAGCTTTGATGAAACGGTATACATTCTCCCCATACCTAGTGATGATTCCGAGAAACTGGAAAAAGGGTTTCAGATCCTGGAAGACTGGGCCCATCAGACTACTTTGTCTGAAGAAGCCATTGATGATGAGAGGGGAGTGGTGCTCGAGGAATTGAGGCTTCGCCTGGGTGCAGAAAAGCGCATGCAGCGCATCACGTTGCCAAAAATGATGTATGGTTCTAAATATGCGGAAAGACTTCCGATTGGTACTAAAGAGAACCTGGAAAATTTTTCCTATGAAGATGTTCGGGAGTATTATAAGACCTGGTACCGACCAGATCTTATATCTGTTATTGCCGTTGGAGATTTAGATGCAGATGCTATGGAGCAAAAGATAAAATCTCATTTTTCTGGAATTCAAATGGCTGAGGATGCCAAGGAAAGGGAATCATACCCTCTACCTAATCATGATGAGACCTTGATTGCTATAGCTTCAGATAAAGAGGCTGCATTTAGCAGGGTTCAGGTCATGTATAAAGACAGGAATGAAGCTCCTAAAATAGTAAGCATGAAGGATTATCGGGACAGATTGGTTCGAAATCTCTTCGCCACCCTGATCAACAACCGGCTTGATGAACGCCGGAACAGTACCGACCCCCCATTTGTGTTTGGATTCTCATATTATGGGGGCACCTTTGCACGTTCAAAGAACGCTTATCAATCTATTGCACAGACAAGCCCTGAAGGTTTGTTGACGGGATTAAAAGCCATCCTTGAAGAAAATGAGCGCGTCAAGCGTTATGGCTTCCAAGCTGCAGAATTTGATCGGGCTAAGCAAATTATACTTACGAGGCTAGAACAGAATTTTAACGAACGGGAAAAGATGGAAAGTGGCCGTATCATTGGATCTTATGTACAGCACTACCTTGAGGAGTCGCCTATTCCAGGAGTAGAATGGGAGTTTGCCACCACCAAAAAGCTGCTACCCACAATTGAATTGGAGGAAGTCAGTGACTTAATAAAGACTTTCCTTCATGATGACAATCGTGTTATTATCCTAACCGGACCCGAAAAAGAAGGCCTCGAAAAAGTGACAGAGGATGAGGTTCGCTTACTCCTTTCTGAGATCGAAACATCCGATATATCTGCCTATGAAGATTCAGAAGTGAAGTCGACCCTCATTGAAGCCATACCCGAACAAGGGAGCATTACTAGCACAAGTAGCATTGAAGCACTCGGTACAACAACACTTACTCTGAGCAATGGGGCCAAACTCACCTATAAAAAAACAGATTTTAAGAATGATGAAGTCCTGTTTCAAGCTTTTAGTCACGGCGGAAGCAGCCTGTATTCCGATGAAGATCTATTGGCAACAGCTTTTGCCAATGATGGGCTGGCCGAAGCCGGGATTGGCGGCTTTGACCTTACAGAACTAAACAAATATAGAAGCGGTAAGATCGTAGATGTGTATCCCGGCATCGGTCGCTTTAGTGAAAACTTTAGGGGCTCTGCCTCGCCTAAAGATCTGGAGACACTCTTTCAAATGGTGCACTTGTATTTTACAGACCTGAACAAGGATGACGAGGCGTATTCTTCCTATCTGCAAAAACAGAAAAGCTTTTTGGGAAATATATTGGCTAATCCGCAATTCTATTTTCAGATTGAATTGGGGAACATGAAAAATGAAGGAAATTCACGTTACACTGGATTCCCAACTATAGCCAAACTGGATGCAGCAGATTACGATCTGGCTTATGCGAAGTACCAGGAACGATTCGCCGACGCAGGGGATTTTCATTTCTATTTTGTAGGGGCAATTGATGAAGACCAATTGAAGGAATATGCCGAAAAATACCTGGCTTCACTTCCAGGGCTCAATTCAAATGAAAAGTTTGTGCCTACTGTGTTCAGGCAAAAGGATGAATATCAAAAACATATTATTAATAAAGGAACCGATCCCAAGAGTAATGTTAGTATTACATGGATCCAGGAAACTGACTATGACAGTGATACGGAAATGGCTGTAAAGGCTTTGGGTGAGGTATTAACTATTAAACTGGTTGAAAAACTCCGGGAAGAAGAGGGCGGTGTTTATGGTGTGGGGGCAAGGGGAAGTCTGAGTAAAATCTCATTTTCCAATATGACCTTTTCCATTTCATTCCCATGTGGCCCGGAGAATGTAGACAAATTGGTGGCAGCAGCCCTGGGAGAGGTAAATAAGATTCGCGATAACGGTGTCTCTGAAGATGATATGAATAAAATGAAAGAGACCTATTTGGTAAAACGAAAAGAGGATCTTAAAACCAATAGGTTTTGGATACAATCATTACTTCGGGCAGATCAGGAAGAAAAAGATGTCACGGCCCTTTTAGATTATGAAGAAAAGATTCAGGCATTGACCTCTGAAGATTTGCAAGCAGTAGCAAAAGAATTCCTGGATGATGCTTACTTTTTGGGGATACTCATGCCGGAGTCGGAATAGCCTGGTATAAAACTATTGGCCGGTGATTTTTTTTGTAGGGAAGAGAGATTACTCGCTTCGCTCGTAATCCCGGGATGGGAGACCTGCCATGG
>JAOTYW010000122.1 GCA_029861705.1 Flavobacteriaceae bacterium | reverse complement strand
ACAAAGAATACACCTGAGGCCTTGGAGGTTTTAACATCTAAGAAGACATTATCACTCTTTAAGGAGGTTGGTGTGATGAGTAAAATAGAAATTTCAGCCCGCCAGGAGGTGGAGTATGAGACATATATCCTCCAGACACAAATTGAAGGCCGGGTGCTGAATGAATTGGTATTCAGTCATATTCTCCCGGCGGCTTTCCGATATCAACAAAGCTTGTCAGATGGAATTATTTCTTTACGGCAGCTGTATGGAGATGAAGGTATGAAAGCATCTGAAAGCCGACTGGCCGTACTGGAACAGCTCAACACCCATATCAATGGTACCAAACAAGTAACTGATGCAATGGTCCAGGCCAGGAGGGAAGCTAATTTGTTAGTTGATCTTAAAGAAAAGGCCGAAACATATTGCCATAATGTCAAGCCCTTGTTTGAGGAAATAAGGTATCATTGTGACCGTTTAGAACGTATTATCGAAGATAAAGACTGGCCACTGGTCAAGTATCGTGAACTCCTTTTTTTTAAATAAAGGAAGAGCAAAGATTGTTCCTTCAATTCTACTATTTTTACACAAATTAAGATGCATGGATGATCGGTATGCCAAGCGGGGGGTATCTGCTACAAAAGAGGATGTTCACAAGGCTATAAAGAATATAGACAAGGGATTATTTCCCAAAGCATTCTGCAAGATCGTCCCGGATTATCTTACCCAAGATGACAATCACTGTATTGTAATGCATGCCGATGGGGCGGGTACAAAATCGTCCCTTGCTTATATGTATTGGAAGGAAACAGGAGACCTTTCAGTCTGGAAAGGGATCGCCCAGGATGCCTTGATAATGAATATTGACGACCTGCTTTGTGTAGGTGCCGTAGGCGATATATTACTTTCCTCAACAATAGGCAGAAATAAGAACAAAATCCCCGGAGAAGTCATATCTGCTATCATTAATGGCACCGAAGAACTGATCCAGCACTTAGCCGATCACGGGTTACGCATTCACGCCACAGGAGGCGAAACGGCAGATGTGGGGGATTTGGTGCGTACTATTATTGTTGATTCAACCGTCACTACACGAATGCGAAGGGATCAGGTAATTGACAACGCTCGTATCCAGGCCGGAGATGTGATCGTGGGCCTGGCTTCTTTTGGACAAGCAAGTTATGAAAATGCGTATAATGGGGGTATGGGTAGTAATGGGCTGACGTCGGCACGGCACGACGTATTTTTTAAGGAATTAGCCACCAAATATCCAGAGAGTTTTGATCCCTCTGTTCCGGGAGATCTGGTATATTCAGGCTCTTATGGTCTGACGGATCCGGTTGAAGGCGCCCCGTTGGATGCCGGAAAACTGGTATTATCACCTACGCGCACCTATGCGCCTGTCGTAAAGCAAATCCTGGATGAAATACCCATAAGCGACATTCATGGAATGATCCATTGCAGTGGAGGTGCACAGACTAAAGTAATGCACTTCGTGGATGACGTACATGTGATCAAAAACAACCTTTTTACCATCCCTCCTTTATTTAATCTGATCCAGGAACAATCACAGACTTCGTGGAGGGAAATGTACCAGGTTTTTAACTGCGGGCACAGGCTCGAATTTTATCTGAATGAAGCCCGGGCCAATGAAATTATTGCTATCTCAAAGTCCTATAATGTAGATGCACAAATTATCGGAAGAGTGGAAGCAGGAGATCAAGCCCAATTAACTATCCAAAGTCCCTACGGAACCTATACCTATTAGACATACGATTTCCGGGAATGGTCCGTTTTTATATAGTAAAATCGAACCATGGAAAGAAAAGAATTTCTCCGCAGCCTGGGAGCTGGTGCTGCATTTGCAATTACTTTCCCTTGTCTTCAAGGATGTAGTAAGGATGATGTGCAGGATAATCCTATTCCAACTGGAGTCGACTTTACTATTGATCTAAATTCTGCCGAAGGTCTGCAATTAGCCAATAACGGGGATTTCATCTTAAAGAATGATGTTGTCGTTGCCAAAAACCTGGAAGGTAGTTTTGTAGCTGCCAGCCAGATCTGCAGCCATCAACAAACTGACCAGGTTCGTTTTATTGACGAGCAAGGCGGTATTTTTCGCTGCTTCACTCATGGTTCTGAGTTTTCTCAAACCGGAACCCCATTGAATACAATTACCAGCAATCCATTAAAGATTTTTAATACCTCCTTGAATGGCACTACTTTGAGAGTATTCGAATAGCATCCAATTGAGCTTTTCCTGTTTACTGCAGCGGCTTTCGGCATGAACTGGGCGCAAAAAAATTGTACCTTCGCGGGGAAAATCCCGCATTTATGATCGACAAATTAAATATTGTCAAACAACGTTTTGATGAGGTCTCGGACCTGATCATACAACCGGATATTCTTGCCGATCAGAAGCGTTATATAAAGCTCAATAAGGAGTACAAAGACCTTAAACTTATTGTTGATAAACGCGATAGCTACCTGGATTATCAAGCTAATATCAATGAAGCCCAGGAAATTATTTCAGCCGGGGATGACGCTGAGATGCTGGAGATGGCCAAACTACAATTAGAAGAAGCTAAGGCAGCTTTAGCGACCCTGGAAGAAGAGATCAAATTTTTATTGATCCCAAAAGATCCGGAAGACGGGAAAGATGTTGTTATGGAGATACGCGCTGGGACTGGAGGCGACGAGGCCAGTATTTTTGCAGGTGACTTGTTCCGTATGTATACTAAGTATTGCGAGAGTAGAGGATGGAAAACAAATGTACTCGACTTAAGTGAGGGAACCAGCGGTGGCTACAAAGAGATCCAATTTGAAGTTTTAGGAGAAGAGGTGTACGGCACCTTAAAATTTGAGGCAGGCGTTCACCGGGTACAAAGAGTGCCGCAAACTGAAACTCAGGGGAGAGTGCATACCAGTGCTGCCACAGTCATGGTCCTCCCTGAAGCCGAAGAGTTTGATGTTCAAATCGACCCTAAAGATGTGCGAATTGATTATTTCTGTTCATCCGGGCCTGGAGGTCAATCCGTTAATACAACATATTCAGCTGTGCGCTTAACGCATATACCCACAGGTTTGGTTGCACAATGCCAGGACGAGAAATCTCAGCATAAGAACAAGGACAAAGCTTTTAAAGTGTTACGGTCTCGTCTGTACGACCTGGAGTTAGCCAAACGGCAAGAAGCAGATGCAGCCAAACGAAACTCCCAGGTGAGCAGCGGAGATCGATCCGCTAAGATCCGTACATATAATTATCCCCAGGGACGGGTAACGGATCATCGGATCGGACTTACCCTATACGATCTTCAAAATATTATTAATGGCGACATTCAGAAGATCATTGAAGAGTTGAGATTAGTAGAGAATACGGAAAAGCTCAAAGAAGCCTCTGAAATTCTATAAGTATGTATATATGACCTTAGATAACCTGGTTTCCGAAATTCGCAAAAAACGCTCTTTTCTTTGTGTTGGCCTGGACACAGATGTAAAAAAGATCCCTGAACAATTGCTGATAGAAGATGATCCTGTATTTGCTTTTAATAAGGCCATAATAGACACAACCCATCCATACTGTGTGGCCTATAAGCCCAATATTGCGTTTTACGAAGCGCAAGGCGTCAATGGATGGCGTTCTCTTGAGAAAACCATTGGTTATTTGAATCACTACCATCCGGAAATCTTTACCATAGCGGATGCAAAAAGAGGTGATATTGGAAATACAGCACACCAATATGCAAGCGCATTCTTTGAGGATCTGGATTTTGATTCCTTAACGGTGGCGCCCTATATGGGAAGAGATTCGGTAGAACCTTTCCTGGCCTATGAAGGTAAATTCGCTATTCTGCTTGCATTAACTTCCAATCCCGGAGCCTTTGATTTTCAAGTTAATGAAGAAGTAGATAAGCAGCTATTTGAAAAGGTTTTAAAGATTTCTACGGAATATGCGAATGCAGAACGGCTTATGTATGTTGTGGGGGCGACTAAGACTGAATATATCAGGGCTATCCGCAAAATTGTTCCTGATTCTTTCCTGCTTATTCCGGGAGTAGGCGCCCAGGGTGGAGATCTAAAAGCTGTATGTGAGGCTGCTATGACCGACAAGGTGGGCATTCTTATTAATTCTTCTAGAGGGATTATTTATGCATCCCGTGACTCAGATTTTGCTGAAGTCGCTGCAGGACGTGCTCAGGTTTTACAAGAAGAAATGGCCAAGTATTTGACCGACTAACTATAGTGTGTTTTCCAGAATTTTTTTAAGCTGCGATGCCTTATGTGCGAAGAATTCCCGTAGGGCAGCATCTGCGTAACTCAAATCCGCTGCCTTGGTTAAGAAATCATTGTAACGGATTTGTAAAACGGCTACATCATTAGTTCCATTAAAGAAGGTCCGTGTTTTGCCTACTTTGCAATACTGTCTTTCCATTTTAATATGTGTTATAAAGAATATACGCGCAAATTCGTCATATGGATGATAGCTGGAGTTGTATTATGTTCATAATGAGTGTTTTTACCATTATTTAACAAATCGCAGTATGGAAGGAAAGTGAAAGATTGGTATGGAAGGTAGGGGTATAAAAGAATAGACCCTGATTTTTATTCAGGGTCTATTAAACTAACTAACTCAAAAAATACTAACTCAAATAATCTTTTACAAAAGGCAACAAATACGCTACGTCTTGCTGCTTTCATAACATAACGCAGGATTCAGACTTCTTATTGTCTGAAATGTTAAAATGATGATTTGTGCAAATTCTTACTTAGAATTGCACATCAATAAATATTCGGGAATTAGGTAAGTATTACTTGGCCGGATCAATGAATCCCCAGGAGTTGTCAGGACCTTGAAGTCGGATGGTTTTCATCCAGGAATTAAGAGACCTTCGAAAACTACCGATCTCTTTCCTGAAAAGATGGAGATATTCTTTCTCTTTTACGCCCATCTGTTCGAGCCCATTGCAATACGACAGGATATTTTTTATCATGATCTGGGTAAGATTCACATATTTCAAACGGGCCACATTGGAGTTTGAATTGGCCGCCTGGGCAATATGCTCAGGGATAAGATGCGCGTCCTGCACAATATGATCCGCGATAGAATCCTGCAAGCTTCTGGATTGATATAACTGCAGCAGGTCTTTATTGTAAGAGAAATATGAAGCAATTTCTCTACTCATCGTTGTAAGCTCTAAAGCCTTCTGATAAACTTTTAAAGATGTGGGATTTTTATAAGGCATATTATTCTGATTCTTAGCCCTTTAAAGATACGAAAAATTGATCACCAAAATATTTACTATCCATAGCAATTTTGTATATTTACTTTATTATTTTAAGTGATATTAATTTTTTAGATTGAAAAATAAATTAGATAGCATTAATTGGGATATTTTAAGGGCTTTGCAAGCTAATTCTCGTACTACTTTCACCGAGATTGGAAAACAAGTGGGGCTAACTGCACCGGCAGTTGCAGAACGGGTCAAAAAGATGGAGGATTTGGGTATCCTTGAAGGGTATCGCGCAAAATTGTCGTTTGCCAAAGTTGGCTATCAACTAAAAGCCATTATAACACTTAGGGCCTTTATGGGGAAGCTAAATCCCTTTTTGAATATGGTTCCCAATTTTGATGAAGTGATCAATTGCTACAGAATTACCGGTAACGAAAACATCGTTATGGAGGTAGTCTTGAGGGATCAGATGCATTTGGAAAAATTCATTGATAAATTGATCAAGTATGGAGAAACCAGGACGCATATTGTGCTTTCCGACATTGTGGCCAACGCCCCTTTAAAACCTGACAAATTGCATGAGAACTAGGTATACTGATATCGCGCTTGCTGCTTCATTTATTTTAGTACCTTCATAGTAGCTTTACACTTAATACTCTCCAGGAATTTTTGGCGGGATTTTTGATGAATGTAGATCAATGACCAGTCGTTTTCGTTATTTTTTCCTTTTCATCAGTACTGTAATATCACTTCAGGCGCAAACCCTTACCCTGAAGAAAGGGGTAATTTTGGATTCTATCCCTACTGTAGAAGTGGTAACCGAGACATATTCCCTCTTTCTTCCATCTGATTTTAATACAGACAGGACCTGGCCCCTTTTACTGGTTTTTGATATGGAGGGAAGATCTACACAGGCCTTACGAATGTTTAGAAAGGTGGCAGAAGAACAAGGGTATATTCTTGCCGGGCCGGATAATGTGAGTGATACCTTGTCCATTGCAGATAATATTCTTGTTAGCGATCGTCTCCTGACTTCTATAAAATCAATTTTACCCATTGCCTCCTCCAGGGTTTATTCAGCCGGATTTGATTCCGGTGGAAAAATGGCAGGACTGGCTCCCCTTTTTATTAAAGGCATTCAAGGGGTGATATCTTGTGGTGCAGTTTTTCCCAATTCCGAACTATTAAGTAGTACGAACAGGTTTCATTATATCGGGATAGTGGGCAATGAAGATTATAATTACACGGATATGATCAAAGCGCGCAGTTCTATGAATACACTGCGCTTCACCAATAACCTTTTTGTATTTAAAGGAGGGCATCAATGGCCTTCCAGTGAGTTGCTGGGCAGGGCCTTGTCTCACTTTACTATTGGGGCAATGAGCAAAAAATTAATCGGCAAAGATGAAGATCTTATTGCTGCAGCGTATACAAAAGACCTTAGATCATTTGAAACCTTAAAGAACTCAGGGGCATTACTGCTCGCTGAGCGTCATTTGAACGATATGTTGACGCTTTACAGGCCCCATCTGTCGATAGATTCATTACGAGTTCTTCGCAAATCGCTCAGAAAAAATAAACAGTTTAAAACTCAGCAACGCTTAAATACCAATTACCGCTTCAGGGAAACCCTTTTGAAAGATGATTACGTCTATTATCTGGAAGAAGATGTACTAACTTATAATTATAACAATCTAGGCTGGTGGACTTTCCAAATGGAGAAGCTCAAGACATTTGCCAATAGCCCTATTTCGGAGGAACAGCTTATGGGGAAAAGATTGCTGGGATTTGCTAATGCATTAGTGGAGGACCAGGTGATCCTGTCTCGGGCTGAAGATGATCCTGAAGCTGTACTATTGCTCTGGATGTTAAAAACCATCACGGATCCCCGTGACTATTCTTATTATCTCAAAATAATACAGGAAACCTCACTGCAGGAAGATTTTGGGACTGCATTATTCTATTTGGAAGAAGCATTTAAAAATGGTTTTACAGATCTGGATGCGCTCTCCAATCTGGAGCACACTGGTCTTCTACGGATCATGCCGGAATATAAAGAACTTCTTGAGTCCTATTCTACGAATCTAGAAGAATAGACTACTGTGGGGTAATTCGTGGCACATCCTCAACTTTCCAGTCGATCACCAAACCTTTTGCAATAGAACGGGCAATTTCTTTTCCATATAAAAGCTCGGTCAAATAGAGTGAAGCCTCAAAACTTTTCGCCCCACCGGCAGAGGTGATATATTTCCCATCATGCACAAATAAGACGCTATCTGCTACGTTCAAATGCGGGAATCTTTCTTTATACAAGCCAATATCACTTGGGAAAGTGGTGGAGGTTACACTATCCAATATCCCCGCTTTAGCTAGTACAAAGGCACCATCGCAGTGGGAAGTCATAAATAGGGCATTTCGATCAACTTCTTTAACAAAATTGATCATCGTACTGTCTTCCAGATCTGTATCCAGGTGATGCTCGGCACTGGGCACAACCAGGATGTCAATTGGCGGCAGGCCTTCTTCTGTGTAGTCATAATCCGGAAGTATACGAACCCCTTCAAAAGACATAATGGGATGCAAAGTATTGGCCACGGTAAATGTATTCATGGCTTTAATGCCCTTCCTGTACTGTGTGTGTTGAAAGATGTCAAAGGGCGCGGTAAACTCCGTATTATAAACTCCATCCATAATGAGAAAAGCAACATTATATCTTCCGTCTACAAGCGGGCGGGCTTCTATGACCGAAGCTGTGGATTTTGCGCCAGTAGTAGCTTCGTTACATTGGCATAGCAGAAAACAAATGGATATGAACGCTATTCTTTTCATCATCTATGGGAATTTGTGTTAAAGGTCGCCTAAAATGACTATTCATAAAAACTGATTTCATTAATTTGTAGGGCTAATCATACCATTTATGCGAATACTAATCATTGGGGTTATCCTTAGCCTGACCTTTTATGGCTGTAAGGGAGAGAAAAGATATCACGATGAATCCAGCCCGACTCCTGTTTCCAGTTCAGAAGCTGTAAATGAAATTCTGTCATACCATGAACATTTGAATGAAGAATTCAGAGATGCGGAACGCTCCCCGCTTCCGGATCGGTATAAGAAAGATTTCCTCGCTCTGGATTTCTTTGAGCC
>JAOTYW010000302.1 GCA_029861705.1 Flavobacteriaceae bacterium | reverse complement strand
CTCCTGCAACTTGCAAAGGAAAGTGAACGCTTATCATTTATACGAGCCCATTTAGATGTTACCATACAAGTGTTACAAGAGGTCAACCGGACAAAAGATATCATAGATATGAACGGACACTTCCGGAATTTTGATCCGTTGGATTTTAAGGATTTTGAGGTCTGATCAAAAGCGGGCATTCCGCTAGTGTATGTGATGCCCGTTACTTATTTTTGCAATCAAATTTTAATATATGAATCTCCACGAATATCAAGGAAAAGAAATATTGGCAAGTTTTGGGGTGCGCATTCAGCGCGGAATGGTTGCCCATAATGCTCAGGAAGCGGTTGATGCAGCAAAGCGACTAACCCAGGAAACGGGCACATCTTGGCACGTAATTAAGGCCCAGGTTCATGCAGGTGGACGCGGTAAAGGAGGAGGCGTAAAGCTTGCTAAAAACCTTGAAGAAGTGGAAAATATAGCCGGTCAGATCATTGGGATGGATCTTGTTACACCACAGACCCCTCCTGAAGGGAAGCACGTACACCAGGTACTCATTGCCGAAGATGTATATTATCCCGGCGATAATGAACCAGAAGAATACTATATGTCCGTACTCCTCAATCGGGCGACGGGGAGAAATATGATCATGTACTCCACAGAAGGAGGGATGGATATTGAAGAAGTGGCTGAGAAGACTCCGCACCTTATTTTTACGGAAGAGGTTGACCCATCTATTGGACTCATGCCTTTCCAGGCAAGAAAAGTAGCTTTTGACCTGGGACTGTCCGGTATGGCATTTAAAGAAATGACCAAATTTGTTACCTCTCTTTACAAGGCCTATGTTGAGAGCGATTCCAATCTTTTTGAGATTAACCCGGTATTAAAAACCTCAGATGATAAGATCATGGCTGTTGATGCCAAAGTATCTATTGATGACAATGCCTTGTATCGAAGACCGGCCTACGCAGAAATGCGTGACCTCAGGGAAGAATCAGCCATTGAAGTTGAAGCCCGGGAAGTAGGGTTGAACTATGTAGATCTTGATGGGAACGTTGGGTGTATGGTTAATGGTGCAGGATTGGCCATGGCTACAATGGATCTTATTAAAATGGCCGGAGGTGAGCCTGCTAACTTCCTGGATGTTGGAGGTACGGCAGATGCTAAACGGGTGGAGGAAGCCTTTAGGATTATTCTTAAAGACCCGGCAGTAAAAGCGATCCTGGTCAATATTTTTGGCGGTATTGTCCGATGTGACCGGGTAGCTCAGGGAATTGTTGATGCCTACAAGAATATGGGCGACTATATTAAAGTACCTATTATCGTCAGGCTTCAGGGTACCAATGCCGAACTGGCAAAAGAGATCATTGATAATTCTGGTCTTGCCGTGCATTCTGCAGTACAATTCCAAGAGGCGGCAGATAAGGTCAAAGAGGTTCTTGCTTAATCCAAACAGACACTTTTTCCGGTTAGTTTTCAATTGGAGTCGGCTTCACCTTTAGAAACCCAATGAATTCAAGGCAATCTGATTTTACCCATATGTCAGATTCAGATACTGCGCTATTTTCTTAAATATTGACTAAAGTTGTGTTAAATACCCTGTTTGATGTAACATCAATATTTCTGAGACGTCTTTATTAGCATATCATCAATTCATTCATCAATCTTAAAACAATCAATGTCATGAAGAAGTTCAGTTTATTTTTAGTGGCGGTCTGTTTTCTAGCTGCCGGAAGTTTGTATGCCAATAATGATCCATCAAGTGATCCAATACAGGAACTCAACGAACAAATCGATTCACTATTGGATAATTACGCATTTGAGGTGGAAAAAGACATTACTGCTGTGGTAAAATTCACCTTAAATGCCGAGCAGGAGATTGTCGTTCTTAGCGTGCAAACCGATGATGATTCTTTAGAAACCTTTTTAAAATATCGGCTCAATTACCAAAAAGTAGAATTGGAAAATTTTAAAGAGGGCAGAACATATACAGTTCCCGTCCGAATTACCAATTCCTAAGCTCTAGTGGGATCCTGGTACTTCAAATGACGTCGGAAACGTGAATAGATTTACGAAGTACCAGGATTATTTTTTTGACAATAACCCAAGCTGGTCCAACCCCTTTTCGCTAAAAGGTTTTCCTTTATCACCACTTTCCTTTCACATATTATGTAACGACATTTCGGACATAATGACATGTGAACCCCTGTAAAATAAGACAAAACGACAGATAACTACTAATGGTATACCCTTTGACTATAC
>JAOTYW010000121.1 GCA_029861705.1 Flavobacteriaceae bacterium | reverse complement strand
TATAGGTGCCTTTGTTTCACCCCTCCTCTGTGGATGGCTGGGACGTGAATATGGTTGGCACTATGGCTTCGGACTTGCAGGAATTGGAATGATGATAGGATTGCTCTTCTTTTGGAGTGGGATCAAGAAAAATGTTTTTGGCAATAAAGGAATGGCGCCAAATGATACTGTCCTGGAGAGAAAGGTTATTGGGGTCAAACAAAAAGTTCTGGTGCCCGCTTTAGCTTTTATAGCTGCCCCCATAGTTGCCATTCTTCTATCTTCCTATCAACCTTTGGGTTCGGAAGGCAGTTTCTTTGCAGACCTGAATATTGTAAATGTCATATTCTATCTGATCGGAATAACTATACTGGGATACCTGGCCTACATTATGTACAAGGCCACGCTCGATGAACGCAAGAAATTATTTATGGCTGTGTTGATCACTTTCTTCATGACTATATTTTGGGGCTTCCATGAGTTATCAGGAAGTGTGATCACCTTATTTGCAGATCGTAATGTAGATCTGTTTCTGATCGATGCAGCTCAAACGAATTCGATTAATCCGGTATTTATCATCATTTTATCTATTCCGATCTCCATACTTTTTACCTACCTGTCTAAAAAGGGACTTAATCCACGAACCCCTTATAAATTTGGACTCGGACTAGTATTTGCAGGGATCAGCTTTTATATACTTGCTATAAGTAAAGGAAGCGCTGATGCCGATGGTATGGTTCCTTTTGCATACTTAATGTTGATGTATTTCTTGTTATCAGTAGGAGAACTCTTTATGTCGCCCGTTGGTCTGTCTAAGATCACAGACTTGTCTCCTAAACGTATCGTTGCTTTTATGATGGGGGTTTGGTTCTTATCCTCAGCTTTTGCCTTCCAGGTTGTTGGCTTTATCGGCAAACAATTGTCTATTGAAAGTACAGATGCAAATGTAGGCGGATTGGAAACGTTGGACGTTTATACGGACGGGTTTATGTTGATTGCAAAATACGCTCTTGGGGCGGGAGTTATTGTTTTAGTAACCTCACCTCTAATGAAACGATTAATGGGCAAGGTTCACTAGAATCGGTTCTATTCAAAATAAAAAGCGCCTTTTTCGCCAGTATAGTGAAAAGGGCGTTTTACTTTGTAGCAAGTAGCGCGCCATTTGTCTGTCAGATGCGCATAATTGCTGCCATCTGCAATGATTCGGGCCAAAGGATAAGTGTCCAATACACGCTTGAGATTGATCCTGGGATTATCCGTCAGAATGATAAAATCAACGGCTTGCTGAAACCCGGGTTGGATCCCGGATTTGTCGATAAGTAAAATGTGTTTTCCCTTCCACATATAGGAATTCTTCAATGGGTAGATCTCAATGTTTTTGATCCTGTTTTGCACGGCGGCCGTTTGTAGCATAGAAGTACTATAGGTGTCCTTAATATTTTGCAAATAAGCAATTGCATGTCCGCAATTTTCTTCTACCAGTAGTGTCTGCGCTATTTGATGATAAAGGATCAATTCCGATCTGTTCTTCATCTGCACTTTTTGTCCGATTGTCCATCCCTGAGAAATGAGAATAACACAGCCCATGATCCAGATTAGCCTGGATTTGCGAAGCTCTATCAAAGCGATCAATAATAAAATGATGGTATACGTCAAGAATACCTGGAAGTCGTCAAAAGGGATGTTCCTGAAAATGAACATTTCCTGTTGAGCGATCCATTGTATCAAGGTATTTATACAAATGATCACCTCATTGTAAAATTCTATAAGAATGAAAGGGGTAATTTCCAGCAGGCTTAAGCCAAGAATCAAAAAACCCATTCCGAGGACTAGCCCGAGAAGAGGGACAATCAATATATTGGATATGAAAAACAATCCCGGAAATTGATGAAAGTAATAGAGGCTAATGGGAAGCACGCCAACTTGGGCAGAGATACTTACTGTAAATAACTGCCAGAGAAAATCTGGAAATTTATGTTTCGGGCGCCAAAGCCCCGTCAGCTTTGGATACAAATATATAATAGCCAGTACGGCTCCATAGCTCATTTGGAATCCGGCATGGAATAAATACAGCGGGTCTAGAATAAGAAGGATAAAAAAGAGGGAAAGAGCAATGACGTTATAGGAATTGCCAGATCGATTTATGACCAAAGCATAGGTAACAAAGCTGAACATAGTAACCGCCCGGACCACACTTGGTGTAAAGCCTGCCAGGGCAGCATAGCCCCAAAGAAATAAAACAATGCATGCGAACTGTAAATTCTGCCCTCTCGGAAAGCGGCGTAACGGGCTAAAAATGAATTTCAAAATCAGCACAAGAATTCCCACATGCAATCCTGAAATAGCTAATAGGTGAACGGCACCTGCATCTTTATACCCCGTATATAAAGATGCGTCTATATTGGTGCGCTGTCCAAGCAACATAGCCTGCATGATGTCTTTGGTATCATCTTCAAGGGGAAGTATTTCTATTTTCCGACTCAGGTGTTCACGCAGCAACCCTATCCTGCCCCTCCAGGTTTTTGCCGGATTGGGAAGCCTTATAAAATTGGTGGATTTAAGATCTGCACGGGCATAGACCTCTTTATCTGCCATATATTGGGCGTAATTGAATTGTCCGGGGTTTAGCGGGGGTTTAATTAGTTTCCAGGGAGTCCAAATGATCAATTCATCATCTAATTGCAATTGTATTGAATCTGGACTATGTATCAGTAATTTCCCTTGCAAGGCTCCATCTGATACGGCCATTAATCTAGCCAGGTAGCGGTTATTGTAGGATCCAGGCCGCAGAATGGTAATTATTTTGACAGTATAGGTCTCAGGCACCTTTTCCTGAAGTGTGCTGTAATGATTCGGCTGATATTTGGGTTGATGAAGGTTGATGACCAAGGTGCCAAGAGCAACAACCAATAATAGACTAAGAATCTCAAAAGTGTAGTTGGAATAGTGCTTCTTCTGTTTATGGATTATTCCCAGATAGGCTAACCCAAATGCGATTAAAATAAGCGGAATGTAAATAGTAATATTTGCATACTTCCCGAGAACAATGCCCAGGATCAGGGCCGCTGTTAAGCGGATAGGAATGAATTTTAGGAGCACTGATCAGAGGATACGGGCCGCCTTGACAAAGGCGCTATTCCAGTATCCCTCTTTCAGGGATGAAACGATAACTCCACGGGAAGTAGTGGAATGAATAAATTTTATCTCATCATCTTGAATATCCACAACCAGGCCAACATGGTTGATGCGCTTACCACGCCTGTTGGTTTTAAAGAACAGTAGATCACCCCTGGTAACTTCTTTCATTTTAATAGGATCTGCCTGATCAAAGATCTGATGGGAAACACGTGGAATGGCAATATCATGTTCAGAGAAAGAAACATATAACAAGCCGGAGCAATCCATACCCCTTTTAGTAGTCCCGCCGTATTTATAGCGTACACCGGAATAGCCCAGCGCTGTTTCAATGATCTCCTTGGCTTTGCCTAATTCTTCATACTTGATAAGCGATGATTCCTCCTCAGCAGCAATACCGTTTGATTGGATACCGCGGGCTTCGGCATTAGGATCATCTTTGTCGGCTTCAACGGTAATAGAAGGGTTATTGCCGTAGGTAGTTTTCTTTTTTACAACACCGCAACTGCTAAGCAGCGTGATCAAAAAAATACCTCCGACATAGTACGTGAATCTATATTGGCCTTTCCGACTGATGTGCATAAAATTAAGAATTTTCAACGATCAACCCGGCAGCTCGTTCGCTGGCACCGCTTGATCCTAGTCTTTGTTCCAGCAAATTATAGGCCGTTTTTTGTAATTCCCTTTCAGTTCCGGATAAAATTTTCTTTAATTCTACCTGAATATTTTGGGAAGTAAGATCTTTTTGGATCAGTTCTTTTACTATTTCCTTATCCATGATCAGGTTGACCAGTGAGATATAATCAAGCGTGATCAGGCGTTTAGCGATCTGATAGGAAAACCAACTTCCCTTATAGCATACTACTTGTGGTACTTTAAAAAGAGCTGTCTCCAAGGTAGCTGTGCCACTCGTCACAAGAGCTGCATGGGCGTGCGTAAGGAGCGAATAGGTATCATTTTGAATAATGCTGGCGGGCGTGATTGAAATAAAGGATTGATAATATTCAGCGTCGATATTGGGGGCGCCCGCGATAACAAATTGATAGTCAGGAAAAGAGTTAGCAGCAGACAACATCACCGGAAGTACTTTTTTGATCTCTTGCTTGCGACTTCCGGGTAACAAGGCGATTATTTCTTTATGGGCAACCAGATCATGAGAAGTCTGAAAATCTTCCTTCGAAGCTGGTTTCATGCGTTGGATCGCGTCCAGCAGCGGGTGTCCTACATAGTTCACATCGTAGCCATGCGAGGCGTAAAAAGCCCGCTCAAATGGCAGAATAACATACATATGATCAATATATTTTTTGATTTTTTCAATCCGGTTGGCCCGGGATGCCCAAAGCTGAGGGGAAATGTAATAATGCGTTTTAAATCCCTGGGGTTTTGCCCATTGGGCTATTCTGAGGTTAAAGCCGGAATAGTCAATAAAAATGAGCGCATCAGGTTGAAACTTCTCAATGTCTTCTTTACACATCCGGATATTTCTGGCAATAGTTCGCAGGTTAAGCAGCACCTCCAAAAATCCCATAAAGGCGGTTTCCCTTATGTGTTTGACCAGGGTAGCACCGGCTTCTTCCATTTGATCTCCGCCCCATCCACGAAATTGGGCATCCGGATCTTTAGATGTTATGCCACGGATCAAATTGGAACCGTGTAAGTCACCTGAAGCTTCCCCGGAAATAATGTAATACTTCATCAGAATATTTTGAAGAACAAGATCACAAGAGCAGCGATCAAAGTTGCGATCAAGACTCCTTTGGCTCTGTCATCACGTCGGATCTTTAGAAATCCAAAAAATGCAAGCAGGTTCAAAATGGCACCTAAAGCCAGGATACTCCCCAACGTACCTTGTTCAATAGCAGCCTGAAATGCCTCCGGAATAGCCAGGTCGACAAAGAAAAATACATATAAAATTGTCCCTATGGTATTGGCAATGAGGCCCACCACCAGGCCGATCAATATTTCTTTATTCCTGTTCATGGATATTCCATTGGTTTAAGTCGTCAATAACGTGATGCGCGGTTAGGTCGAATTGTGTAGGTACTATACTAATAAAGCCGTTTGCCAGTGCCCACTCGTCAGTATCCTTTCCTTTATCCAGTAATTCAAATTCTCCGGTAAGCCAATAATAATCTTTTCCCATTGGGCTGATACGTTTATCAAACTTTTCTTTCCAGTTCGCACGGGCCTGTCTGCAAATTCGGATCCCTTTCGGACTTTCATCATCGGTTTTTGGGATATTGACATTCAGGACCACACCCTTTGGTATTTTGTGTAAAAGCGCTTGCCTTACAATTTGTTGTATGTATGCAGAAGCAGCTTCAAAACGAGCTTCCCATGAATAATCACATAGGGAAAAGCCAATGGCAGGAATACCTTCAATGCCTGCTTCGATGGCAGCGCTCATTGTACCCGAATAAATAACATTGATCGATGCATTTGAACCGTGGTTGATTCCGCTAACACAAAGATCAGGTGTCCTGGGAAGCAATTCCTGAAGGGCTAATTTTACGCAATCTGCAGGCGTTCCACTGCAACTGTACTCTTCATTTGCCCCATGAATTTTGTCGATCACAAGGCGCTCCGTGTGCAAGGTGCTGTCCAATGTAATGGCGTGCCCCATTCCGGATTGTGGACTATCCGGGGCTACTACGATTACATCCCCAATTTCCTTCATAAAACGAATTAATGCACGCAATCCCGGAGCGGTAATTCCATCATCGTTTGTCACGAGGATAAGGGGTTTGGTCATAAGGAATACTTTATTGTACAAAAATACGTTTTTAAGGAAGATATTTTTTTGTTTGGGGTTTAACAAAAAATTAGCTGCCAGGACCAGTTCTGGCATAGTTTTTTCAATATCTTAGGGAATTAACTATCTTTAATTAGGTCAGGATCCCCCTAATAATGGAAAGATTGCGGGAAGATGAAACTTAATAACACATTCATGAGAAAGAATTTAATGCTGGCATTCCTTGTAATTCTTATTGCAGTAGCCTCTTGCAGTTTTACTAATAAATCTTTTGAAAGCAACGATAAGGACAAGCTCTTGCTTGACCTGATCACCTATGTCCTGGAAAGGGGTCATTATGAGCCAAAGGATATAGATGATGATTTTTCAGTTAGCGTTTTTGAAGATTTTATTAATGTTCTCGATCCTACTAAACGATATTTCCTCGAAGAGGATATAATGGAATTTGAACAATATAAATTTCAGATCGATGACCAAATAAAAAATACCGAGATCGGATTTTTCAGTCAAGTTTATGATCGACTGATGCTTCGTATGGAGGATGCCCAGGAAATTTATAAGGAAGTGCTGGAAACCCCCTTCGATTATTCTAAAGATGAAGAGATCGACATAAATTACAATGGACAATTGTATGCGACGAGTCGTGATGCGCTGAAAGAGCGATGGAGGAAGCAACTGAAATATGCCACCATAGGCACTTATGACGGTAAATTGAAAACAGATCGTCAGAACAAAGAAAATGACCCAACACATGGGCTTAAGTCGGCTGATGAAATTGAAGTTGAAGCAAGAGAAGTCACGCTGAATACATTGAATGAATTCTTCGATTTTATTGGAGATTTGGAACGTAAGGATTGGTTTGTACAGTATATCAATACTATTGTAGATGAATTTGATCCGCATACATACTATTTCCCGCCAAGTGACAGGGATCGGTTTGATATCAGCATGTCTGGTAAATTTGAAGGAATCGGTGCCCGTCTGCAAAAGAAACCTGAAGGAGCTAAGATCGTAGAGATTATATCCGGCGGCCCGGTATGGCGTGGACAAAAACTAGAAGTTGGAGACGAAATCATCAAAGTAGGACAAGACGGAGGGCCAGCAGTGGATATCGTGGGTATGCGATTAGATGATGCTATTCAATTGATCAAAGGACCCAAAGGCACTGTAGTTGATCTTACTGTCCGTAGAGTGGACGGTACAGTTGAAGTAGTATCCGTTACTCGTGATGTTGTTGTATTGGAAGAGTCCTATGCTAAGTCGGCAACCGTCATAAAAGGAGACAATAAATTCGGGTTGATCAATCTGCCAAAATTCTATGTGGATTTTGAAGACTATACAGAACGCAATGCAGCTACCGACGTAGCCAAAGAGGTAGACAGACTGAAGGAAGAAGGTATGGAGGGCCTTGTACTTGATCTTCGCGATAATGGCGGCGGGTCTTTAAAGACTGTCGTTGAAATGGCCGGCCTTTTTATTAAAGAAGGTCCCATAGTTCAGGTACGCTCTTCCGGGAGTGATAGGGAAGTTTATGAAGATAAGGACGAACGCATCCAGTGGGATGGTCCACTTGTTATTCTGGTAAATGAACTCTCTGCCTCTGCTTCCGAGATCCTGGCAGCTGCCATGCAGGATTATAAAAGAGCCATTGTAATTGGTAGTAAGCAAACTTTTGGTAAAGGAACCGTTCAGAATGTGATTCCCTTGGAGAATATAGTTCGTGGAAATGAATTCGGAGACCTTGGTGCAATCAAGTTAACTACGCAAAAGTTCTATCGCATCAATGGGGGTTCAACCCAATTGGAAGGTGTAAAGAGCGATGTGATCGTTCCGGACAAGTACAGTTATATAGATCTGGGCGAAAAGGATCAGCAAAATCCATTGGAATGGGATGAGATCCCTCCGGCAGATTATGAACCCTGGAATGGCTATATAGATTATGAGGCAACTATTGCCAGTAGTAATGAACGAATGACGGGAAATGCTCAGATCAACCTGATCGAAAAAAATGCAAAATGGCTGAAAGAACAACAAGAAGAGACTACGATCTCTTTGAACTATGCAGCATATAAAGCCGAAGAAGAAAAGGATAAGGAAGAATCTCAATATTTCAAATCTATCACTGAATACGATTCTGAATTGACATTTCAGTCGCTGAAATATGAGGAAGCGCTTTTCCTGGAAGATGATGTACTTCGTGAAAAAAGAAAACGCTGGCATAAGAACCTGGCCAAAGATGTCTATGTTGAAGAAGCGATCAATGTGCTTCAGGACCTTAGACTAAACAATATTCGCAATGCCAAGGTTGCGTCCGTAAAAGGATAAAACACCTCTATATAAATGAAGATCCCCGGCATGTCCGGGGATTTTTTATTTTAAATAATTAGCGTACATCTTCCTGAATTTTGCCAATTTAGGACTGATGACTGCATTACAATATCCCTGTTCTGTATTTTGATTGTAATAATCATGGTGGTAATCCTCGGCTTCATAAAATGTTGAGGCTTTC
>JAOTYW010000120.1 GCA_029861705.1 Flavobacteriaceae bacterium | reverse complement strand
ATTTCAAAGCGCCATCACCTGCCAACAATACATGTTCACTATTTTCCATAACCTTCCTTGCCACTAAAATAGGATTCCGTATGCCTTTAAGAAGGCTTACAGCACCTGCACGTAGTTTCTTTCCTTCCATAATGGCGGCATCCATTTCATGTGTTCCTTCCGCCGTAAATACACTGCCCTTTCCTGCATTAAATAAAGGTGAGTCCTCTAAAAGTGTTGTTGCTTTTATCACAGCATCAATAGCATTGCCTCCCTGTTCCAATATTGCATAACCCGAATTAAGGGCATAATCAAGAGACTTCTTATAGGCCATCTCCAGGGTAGGGGTCATCATGCCTCTGACAAGGGTACCTGCACCCCCATGAATGGCCAAGCTTATAATTTGTTTCATTCAATAGTAGTTTTTCTTGTGCTATTTCCACGAATTGCGGCCATTATGATCTTCGCATGTATTCTGGAATTCTCAATAAACCATTTATGCGTTTCCATACCCCCGCAGATCACCCCGGCTAAATATAGTCCGGGAACATTTGTTTCCATGGTATCTTCATTGTATTCAGGAAATCTATTAGCATCGTCGGATAGCGTAATGCCGAGGCGCTCCAGAAAAGAGAAGTTTGGCATATATCCCGTTAAAGCCAAGACAAAATCATTGTCAATCCGCTGTTCGCCATCCGGAGTATCAAAGATGATCTCATTTTCAGTGATCTCTTTTACTTCCGCATTGTAATAAACAGCAATACTTCCTTCCTTGATACGATTCAATATATCCGGCCTCGCCCAGTATTTAACCCTGCGTCCAACTTCCGGTCCACGGATGATCATACTGACTTCTGCTCCCTTGCGCCAACATTCCAGGGCTGCATCAACGGCAGAATTACTGGCTCCAATAACAGCTAATTTCTGACTGGCATAAAAATGCGGATCCTTATAGTAGTGAGATACTTTAGGGAGGTCTTCCCCCGGGACATTTAACAAATTGGGAAGGTCGTAGAACCCGGTGGCTACGACTACATTACTTGCAGTGTATTTGGTTTTGTCTGAAGTTATTTGAAAAGCTTCTGATTCTTTTTTGACATCCAGGACGCGTTCGAACAGATGAATATTCAATTGGTTGGAAGTAACTATCCTTCTATAGTATTCCAGGGCTTCATTCCGTTTGGGTTTGGCCTCTTTGCTGATAAAAGGAATATCGTCTATTTCCAAGCGTTCCGAAGAAGAAAAGAATTGCATATTCACAGGATAATTAAATAAGGAATTTACGATGGGACCTTTTTCAATGATCACATAAGTAAGTCCTTTCTTTTTGGCTTCCAGACCACAGGCTATTCCTATTGGTCCTCCTCCTATAATAAGTATATCTAACGTTTCCATGCTATTGCTTCATCCTGTAAAAATACAATACAATTTATGATCTGATTGGTGGATTCACTTCTTTGTAATATGACTTATGTCATTCTTTTAGTTGTAAAATTCCTGGACATTTAAGTTGAATTAGAAAAGAAATGATCATGAAAGTTCACATTGAAGTACCTATATCAAAGATCATGGCAACGGAGCTGATCACTTTGAGAAAAGCGGACGGACTTGATAAAGCGGAACATTTATTTAAGAAGCATCGCATTAGGCATATTCCTGTAGTGGACGGGAAAAAGATCGTCGGAATGCTCAGTATGAATGATCTTCTCAGGATCAGTTTTGCCGATGGGGCCTATCGCGAAGAGGAAAATGTTTCTTCTTCAATTTATGAGATGTTTACCATCCCGCAATTAATGCGAAGTTCCTTGACAACCGTTGCTCCGGATAATAGTATTAAGGAAGTTGCGAAGATTTTTGTCAAAAGCGAATATCATTCCTTGCCAGTTGTAAAAGGGGATGAATTAGTAGGTATTGTTACCACGACCGATCTGATCAACTACCTGTTGGAAGATTCCTAAGCGCCAAGGGCGGCTAAGGAGGCTATTGTGGCTTTAGGATTCGTTGACCGAAACACAAAACTTCCTGCAACAAGGACATCCGCACCTGCTTGAACCAGTGGCCCGGCGTTTTGATCATTCACGCCGCCATCGATCTCGATCAATGTGGACGTACCTTGGGCAGCGATCATCTCTTTTAGCTGCTCTACTTTTTTAAATGTATTTTCAATAAAAGATTGCCCCCCAAATCCCGGGTTGACACTCATAATACATACAAGGTCAATGTTATTTAACGTATCCTCTAAAACAGAAACCGGGGTATGTGGATTTAGCGCTACACCAGTTTTCATACCTGCCAGTTTAATAGCTTGTAACGTTCTATGAAGATGGGGACATGCCTCGTAATGCACAGAAAGTATGTTGGCTCCCAGATCGGCAAATGTTTGAATATACCTGTCGGGGTCCACGATCATCAGATGCACATCTAATGGCTTAGTGGCATGTGTAGCAATTGTTTTAATCACAGGCATCCCATAGGAGATATTTGGGACAAAAACCCCGTCCATGATGTCTAAATGATGCCAATCTGCCTTGCTTTCATTGACCATTTCCACATCGCGTTGGAGATTTCCAAAATCGGCGGCCAGTAGGGAAGGGGCAATTTTAACTGTACTCATAGATTCCTTGATTTACCCCTGCAAAGGTAGTGAAACACCTGCATTGAAATGCTGCTATTTTTCTGCAATGACCTCAAACATTAAGGGTGTACAAATAGATGCGCCAACGGTATTTTCAAGGGTTTCCATTTCAGAGAGAGCGGCTTCAACTTCTGTTTCCGATAAAAAATTCATCGGAACTAATCTGGGGAAGTAGCTATAAAAAAAGGATTTGGGCCACTGCCAAGTGACATTTCCAGGGGTGGCAATCTTTGACATGGGTCGCGTATTAATGATCTTCATTCCCATCTGGGATAATCTTGCAGGCAATTCCCGACCTATATCGATCTCCCCTTCTGAATCCTTAAAACTTTTAAGGGCTGCACGAATACCTGTCATTAAAGCAGGCATATCTGGTTCTGTTTGTAGCGTAGACCAATCGTAATATTCATGGATCACCATGCGCCCACCAGGTTTTAAAGCCTGATACACTTTTTGAAGTATCTCAACCGGGTTGGGAAGCCAGGCCAGGGCCCAGCGGCAATACATGCCATCCAGGCTATTGTCTTGCAATGACATCTGATCGAAATCAGCATGTATGGCCTCTATATTGAGTCCGCGTAAATTGATAAGCTGATGCAGATGATGGATAAATTTTTCAGATTTATCTATTCCGATGACTTTCCCCCCATTTCCAGCAATAAAAGCCAACTCCTCTGTGCAATACCCTGGCCCACATCCTAAATCCAGCAAGGTCTGACCGGCACCAAATCCGGCCAGCCGCCAACCAACCTGGGCTTCTTCAGCCCATACCTGGTGCTGAAGGCCTAATCTGTATAATTCTTCCTGATCTGTTCCCAGGATATAAGCTTGTTCTTCAGACATCAAATGAAATTTTTGCAGACCTAATATAGGATTTTCGACGCATTTCTCAGGCAATCATTCATTGGCAAAATATTTAGCCAGATCACTTTCCGCTGCAATAAAACCAAAAGAACTTTCCGCTTTCCCAGCCAGGATCTCATCCCAAATGGTCTTAGCCTTTTCTTTATCACCATTGTAGAAATACCAATTGCCAAGACCGTACTTCATGGCATCTGATGAGGGAGAGCCGGCCGTGCCCTGTACCGAATCTAGAGGAAGATCACCTTTGTAGAATTGACATAGTTTATAATAACTGAAATTCTCAATGATATCTGCTCCCGGGCCAATGGGCCCCAGAACGGCTTTTGCCTTTTCTTTGTCGCCTAAACGGCGTTGGATCATATATAACCAGTGTGTGCTGGATACGATATTGTCTGCATGTGATCCGCTTTCCCGACATTTCACATAAGCCTTATAGGCATTCTGATAATCGTGGGTTAAATAGTATGCCAATCCCAGGTGGTACCATATATTTCCGTGTAATGAGCTTACCGGAATATTGCGGGCATTTGGCAAGCCGTCCGGTTCAATGGTATTCTCCGTGCCCTCGATCATTTCTCCCGCCTTGCTTAGGTCTGCTATGGCCTTATCAAATTGCCGGGTTGAAATATATCGATGCCCGCGGTGCCTCAGGAATCTGGGATCTTCCGGAAATTCTTTTACTCCTTTTGTATAGAGTTCAATGGCTTTATCATATTTGCCTAGATATGCAGCGCGCCTGCCATACCAGATCAAGTTTTCAGGGATTTCAGGTTCCATTTCATACGCCTGTTTAGCGTTAAAGTAATTCTGCTCTGCAGGCGACAGGGTTTCCGATTCAACCGATATCTCATTCTTTTCATTTTTTTCAACACTGAGTTTACAGGCGGCTAATATGCAGACAAGCAGGAAAAGGAGCAGGCTTCTGGTCTTCAAACTCCAAGAAATAGTCCATAGATAATTCATACAGTTTTGTACCTTAATAGTCCTCCTTCTAAACTACATTATATTATGGAACGAAGAAAATTTATTACAGCTTCGGCATTGGCCGGAGCCGGCGTGATTGCTACGGGATGCGATACCGCCTCAAATAAAAATAAAGAAATTGCTTCTGAAGCAATTACTCCTGTCAGGCACAATCCCATTGGGGTTAGTACGTATTCCTTCTGGCGATTTAATGGGCCTAAGGAAGAAACTCCGATTGAGATGTGCATTGACAAAGCTGCGGCCATGGGCTTTGATGGAATTGAACTCCTATTAGTGCAAATGCAATCAGAAGAGAATGACTACCTGCAATCCCTTAAAAAAAGGGCATATGATGCAGGATTGGACCTGATGGGATTCTCTACACATCAGGGCTTTGTATATCCGGAAAAAGAGAAGCGGGAAGAGAATATTGCCAAAACAATACATCAGATCGAATTGGCCTATGCCTTAGGTATTCCCACCATGCGCTTAAACACAGGCAGATGGGGTACTTCTGAATCTTTTGATGCCCTGATGGCAAATAAGGGAATAGAACCCACCCTGGAAGGATATACAGACGATGATGGCTTTAAGTGGGTGATTGATTCCATAGCCGAATGTATGCCCGTTGCAGAGAAATGTGGTGTTGTCCTGGGATTGGAGAATCACTGGGGCCTGGGTAGAACGGCGGACGGGGTTAAGCGTATAGTAGATGAAATTGACAATCCCTGGCTACAGGTCACACTTGATACAGGGAATTTCCTTGAAAACAGGGATGCACAGTTTGAAACCCTGGCCCCCCAAACCTGCCTGGTCCAGGCAAAGACGTATTATGGGGGCGGAAAGTGGTATAGTTTGGATATCGACTATGAGAAATTTGGCGCTCTAATGCGCAAGGTTGGTTACAAAGGCTACATATCCCTGGAGTTTGAAGGTCTGGAGGATCCCGATATTGCCATACCTAAAAGTCTGGAGGTTTTGCGGAACGCTTTCTACTATCCGCTGAGCTAACAATCTTAAATGAAAAACTCCGGCCTGAGCCGGAGTTTATTCATCAATCAAAAAACGAACAGTCATGATGACCTGTTGTTATCTTCTAAATTACAACTTTTAAATCAAAGTGGCAATTTACAGTACCGATCTGGTTAGCCCAAATAGGTCTTCAATATTTTGCTCCTGGACGTATGTTTCAACCTCCGGATCGCTTTTTCCTTAATTTGTCTTACACGCTCCCTGGTAAGATCGAATGTTTCCCCGATCTCTTCCAATGTCATGGAATGCTGACCTGCTAATCCGAAATATAGACGGATCACATCTGCTTCCCTGGGTGTAAGTGTTTCCAAAGCCCTTTCAATTTCCGTTCGCAGAGATTCATGTAATAATTCCCTGTCCGGATTTGGTGATTCCCCAATTCTAAGAACATCGTAGAGGTTAGAGTCTTCACCGTCAATTAAAGGGGCATCCATGGATACATGCCGACCAGAATTTTTCAAGGATTGCTTGACATCTTCTACAGTCATGTCTAATTCCTTGGCAATTTCTTCGGCCGAAGGCATACGCTCATGCGCTTGCTCCAAAAAGGCAAAAGTTTTGTTGATCTTGTTGATCGATCCGATCTTGTTCAAAGGCAGTCGAACAATACGCGATTGTTCGGCTAGTGCCTGAAGAATGGATTGTCTGATCCACCATACTGCGTACGAGATAAATTTGAAACCTCGTGTTTCATCAAACCTTTGGGCGGCTTTGATCAATCCCAGATTTCCTTCATTGATCAGATCGGGTAGGGTTAATCCCTGATTTTGATACTGTTTGGCTACGGAAACAACGAAACGCAAGTTGGCTTTAGTTAATTTCTCTAAAGCAACCTGGTCTCCCATTTTAATTCGCTGGGCCAATTCTACTTCTTCATCGGCAGTAATTAAATCTACTTTTCCAATCTCCTGAAGATACTTGTCCAACGACGCGGTTTCCCTGTTGGTAACCTGCTTTGTAATTTTTAATTGTCTCATAAAATGTGATCAAATTCGGTGCTGCCTAAGAGGGCTGCATATACTTATACGTAAAAACAAGCTAAATGTTACAAATAGGATCTAAAAAAGTGGCTTTTAGGCCTAAAAATGCAGAAAACCCGGCAAATAGCCGGGTTTTCTCTAATATATAAGGTATCAGAACCTAATCTCTGCTTCTCTGAGGCCTGCGGTTTCCGCCCCTTCTGTCTCCACTTCCTCTTCTGTCACCGCTTCCGCGGTTATCTCTACGGGGTGGCCGCTCTACCCAACCTTCTGGTTTAGGTAGAATAGCTTTTCTGGAAACTTTTTCCTTACGGGTACGTGAATCGATACCAAAATATTTGACATCGAAGGTGTCACCCATACTAACGACATCGGAAACATTTTCTGTGCGTTCCCATGCCAATTCAGATACATGAAGCAGGACTTCATTACCCGGGGCTTCTATATACTCAACAACGGCACCAAAATCTAGTATTTTGATAACCTTTACTTCGTACACGCTGCCTACTTCTGGTTTGAACGTAATGGAATCTATCTTAGCCAATACTTTATCAATACCATCCTGATCTGTTCCAAGGATCTCTACTATACCTTCTTCTGTAACAGGATCTTCATTTATGACAATAGTAGTACCGGTTTCTTTCTGCAATTCCTGGATGACCTTTCCTCCTGGCCCGATCAAAGCACCGATAAATTCATTTGCGATCACTGCAGTTACCATTTTTGGCGCATGTGGTTTCACATCTGCATTTGGCTGAGGAATGGTTTCTGTCAATTTCTCAAGGATATGCAAACGACCATCTCGTGCTTGTGCAAGTGCTTCAATCAACACTTCATATGACAAGCCTTTTACCTTGATATCCATTTGGCACGCGGTAATACCATCGGCAGTACCGGTTACTTTAAAGTCCATATCGCCCAAGTGATCCTCATCTCCAAGAATATCTGATAGAACAGCATACTTACCAGTATCCGTATCACTGATGAGGCCCATAGCAATACCTGAAACGGGTTTGTGGATGTTTACACCGGCGTCCATTAATGCCATTGTACCGGAACAAACCGTAGCCATAGAAGAGGAACCATTACTTTCCAATACTTCTGAGACGATTCGCACCGTATAAGGCCAATCTTTCGGTATCATTCCTTTTAAGGCACGTTGGGCCAGGTTACCATGACCAATTTCCCTTCGGGAAGTACCCATAATTCGTCGGGCTTCTCCTGTACAGAATGGCGGGAAGTTATAATGCAGGTAAAAAGTTTCTTCTCCTTCAAAGGAAGGCATGTCAACAATATTCGCTTCTCTGGACGTTCCCAGTGTTACGGTAGCCAGGGCCTGAGTTTCACCTCGAGTAAATATTGCTGAACCATGTGTAGATGGCAGATAATCTACCTCACACCAGATGGGTCTGATTTCAGTAGTCTTCCGTCCGTCTAATCGTTTTCCTTCATCTAAGGTAAGATTTCTGATGGCAGATTTTTCTGCTTTTGAATAGTACTTCTTGATAAGATGTCCTATTTCTTCCTGCTCTTCTTCACTAAAAGCTTCCATGATAGATTCCTTTAATTCAGAAAATGCCTGTCCGCGTTCGTGTTTGTCAGATCCTGTTTTGGCTATTTTATAGACCTTATCATAGGCCATTTTATGGATCTTTTTTTCTATTGCTTCATCCACTTCTTCACCATCATATTCTCTCACTTCTTTTCTACCAACGGCATCAGCCAAACGTTCCTGAGCGGCACATTGTACTTTTATGGCTTCATGCCCAAATTTTATGGCCTCAACCATTTCTTCCTCGGACACTTCACTCATTTCACCTTCAACCATCATAACGGAATCTGCAGAGGCTCCGATGACCATATCAATATCAGATGCGGACAATTGTTCGCGTGATGGGTTGATGATCAATTTACCGTCTACTCTTCCAACACGTACTTCTGAAATA
>JAOTYW010000119.1 GCA_029861705.1 Flavobacteriaceae bacterium | reverse complement strand
TGCAAAATACATTTTTAGTACCTGTTTATTTTTTACTTCGATCTCACCACGGTAGGTGAACGGTTTTTTATCTTTTAATAATTGATAGGTGTTCTCAGAAACATTGATCTTACCGGGAATGGAGCTGGATTCCATCCGTGAAGCAATATTTACAGTACTTCCCCATATATCGTAGGCGAATTTTTTGATGCCCACTACCCCGGCTACCACAGGTCCGGAATTAAGTCCGATGCGAATTTCAAACGTTTGGATCCCAACTGGTGGATTTGCTTCGACTTCCTTCACAAATTCCAGGATGTCTACAGCAGCGTTATAGGCATCTTCAGCATGGGTGTCGTTTTCGGTGGGAAGGCCTCCTGCGCACATAAAGGAATCTCCTATGGTCTTGATCTTTTCCAGGTTATGACGTTCGGTGATCTCATCAAAGGCCTTAAAATAGAAATCCACACTCTTTACCAATTGATCCGGAGGGATTTCTTCTGCAATAAGAGAAAACTCTTTAAAATCCGTAAATAGCACGGTAATTTGATCAAATTGCTTGGCCTTAATTTGTCCGTGTTCTTTGAGTTCGTCTGCTGTTTCCTTTGGAAGGATATTTAAAAGGATCTGCTCCGATTTATTTCGTTCAAAAGCCAATTGTTTGTTTGACCTGCGCATATACAGATACTGGTAGATAACCCCTGCGATGATCGCAAGGAATAATCCTAGAGTAATATAAAGGAAGAGTTTTGCCTTGGCATCCCTGTCTATCTGTACCTGGGAAAGTTCATTTTGGGTATTTAGAAGTTGAATTTCTTTTTCCTTATTGGCAAGATCCAATGTGACCCTGAAATTCCCAACAGTCCTGGTATAATCTTCATCTTTGATAGAATCGTTGATCTCGGCTAGACGCCGTTCATACCTAAAAGCTTCTTCAAAATTTCGGGTTTTAGCATTTAATTCTGCAAGGCCTTTATAAACATCGCCTTTATCAGGTAAGGCCCCGGTTATCTGGGCCAGCGCCAGTCCCTTTTCATAGCTTTTGGTTGCTCTATCATAATCACCATTCTTGGTATACAAATCGGCTAACTTGATGTGTCCCTTAGACTCCTGAAGTTTATATTCACCCTCTTGAGCAATTTGAATGGAATTACTATAATAAGTTTCTGCTGAGTTTTTATTTTTCATCAGCACAAAAGCATCACCCATTAGCCGTAAAGTTGTGGAAGGGTCTTCGCCCGTCTTTTCGTAGATCTCTAAACTTTCTTCCAGTAGTTGCAACGCCTTTCGCGGTTCCGGATCCTCTTGCAATAAATAGATCTCGGCCATATTTACAAGAGATATGCTTATGCATTCCAGATAATTGATTTTTTCGCACATTTCCTTCGCCTGGATATATGCCTCCAAAGCCTGTGTATATGTCGCCGCCTCATTAGAGTATGAAGCCCCAATATTGACATAGGCTGTGGCTATTCTGAGTGTATCCTGAATTTCTTCGGCGTTTTTTAAAGATAGTAAAGCATAATCCAGGGCTGTTGGGTCATCGCCCCTGGTTTGGAACAGGGCACTCAGATTATTCTGAATATTACTAATCCCTAACTTGTAGTCAATTTCTTCAAAGATCCGCAAAGATTCCGCCCAGGCCGGAACTACTTGTTCAAAATCGCCTTTTATATAATGTACGATTCCCTGATTTTTATGACCAAAAGCCTGCCCCTTCTTAAAATCCAATTCGTTTGCCAAATCAATAGCTTCTGTTGCAATCTGCAAGGCTTCATCCGGAGAAGAAGAAAATAGCGCTGTCGATTTTTTCAACAAAAGGTTTACTCGCACCGTATCCGCGGGCTGATTAGCCAGCAATTGATCCAGGCTATCTACAGGATTGGATTGTGCCGAAAGGAATAAGGGTACCAGCAAAAACAATGAAAATAGGGCACAAAACAACCCGTCAAGCCTGCGCCTGATGTTGTATGATTTGTTTTTCACACTTAAATGTAGCAAATTTTCTTTTGGGTTAGGGCTTATGACTGAATTTATACCGCGGTTTAAGCAGGGTTCCCGGGTAAATGCTCAGTGTAAAATAAAGGTATATTGTTGTATATATAGTAAGGATCTGTATAAATCGGTCGAAAATCTGTGTAAATAGAACTAATAGAATTAATTATGGAATTGGCACCTCTCTATTGCCATTAGGAGGATAACTTTTCACCTACAACGGTTTTGGTCAGTCTGTCGTGAATTATCTTCTTGGTTTTGAAGAAATAGGCTATTTGTACCAGTAATGGGCTGGACAATCCCAGAATGAGCAGTAAGGTGGGTTGGTCAGTATCGCCAATTCCCCAGCGCATCAGTTCAGGGATTAACAAAACCCAGAGCCCCCCGATCAAAAACCTAAGGAAATTACGCCTGAGCGACTTCCCAAAGGAAAGGCTATTTCCTTTTTGATCCGTTGTTTGCATCTTCATGATCATTTTACCAATAGTGGCCTGCTTTTTTGAAGCTTCAAAGAGGGCACATATTAAAACAAGGCCCATAGTGGGTACAACATAGAAATTGAAATGGCACCAAAATTCACGATCGAAAAGGGTGTTTACCTCGTTGCAATTGGGAAGCTCATTAGTAAATAGGTAATGTAATCCGAACACAATGACATAGACAGGAACAAACGTAAAAAGTATATCCAGCACATATGCCGTTGCTCTTTTTACCAGCGTTCTCATGAAATAACTGTTTCGTCCCCGTAATTTGATAGTCGTGTGCTCATGTGTGTCTTGCAGGACAAATTCATTCTTATTATAATCAGTCTTGTTTTCTGCTTGATTTTCCAGATCTTCTGCTGACGGGGGTCCGGGCATTGCAGGAACTTGGCCGGCATCTGGTTTTTTCACTATGAAGGAACTTATCGCATCGCTTATTTCGTAAGCCACGGCGGTCAGGGCATCATCTTCGCTATTCCAAAACTGCTTGTTATTCAAAGGTTCCCTATTCTGTGGTAGGATCTGCAATTGTACATAGGGCTTTGATTTCCACATACAATTTCGCACAAGAACTTGCAACAGAATTGTTTCATTGTCATTGTAGCGCCTTATGGCATTGGTAAATTGCCTGTGTATGTCATCATCATCAATGAAATCTGAGCTGATAAAAGCAATGACTATTTCGGCCTCATCCAATTTCGCTTGATATAATCCCAGGTCCTGACCGGCAAGGATATCAAATTCACCATGTATTTCTATCGGTACCTCAGAATTCCGGATGATCGGTGCAAGGAATTTCTTGATCTCTAAGCACACTTCATTATCCTCTTTTGCCGCGAGGAAATAGACATTGATGCTCCCGTCTTTAAGAATCCTTTTAGGCGTGGTCGAAGTCATTGTTACGAGTCAATGTATTATCTGGATGCTCTCCGTAGCGGTTGTATCCTAAACCAATTACTACATCCTAATTAGCCAAAATATGATCTACCAAACGCTCTATGCCAGTTGCCACTTCTGTAAAGGCTTGATCCCGATTCTCATATTCAGTTATCGGTGTCGCATTGTGAGGAAGCGCCTGCAGTTTGGCATACGGCATATCTGTCCATTTACATCTTCTGAGAATGATGGGCACTACAAAGGCAGTTCCTTCTTCATGCCGTTTCATAGCGTGCGCCAATTCCTTGTCCCAGATAAAATCAGAAGCATTGAAATCCACGCTTACCAGCAGGAGAATGATATTCGCTTTTTTAAGTTCATCCATGATAGTCTGGTTCCATTCCTGACCCGGGATCAACGCGCGGTCATTCCAGGTATCTATCTTGCCTGAACGCTTAAGAACTTTCAGGTATTTATCCATTTCATCTTTTAAAGACTCATCTTTATGGGCATAGGAAGTGAATATGTATACTTTGGAATTTTCGGAGTCGGGCATGTGAACTTGGTTTGTGAAAGATTAAATCTACACTGAATTTAAGAAAAAATAAGAGACCACGGGTTTGAAGTGTATGCGGGGATTTGGAAATTGCAGGACTGCAGACCAGGGAGAGGATATGATTAAATTTAATAATCAACACTGCAAATCAAATATCGAGTTCCAGCTCATTCTCCATATTCTGAATTTGCCGTCTTAATTTCTCTTTTTTCACCTCAAGCGTATCGCAATATTGCTGGAACCTCTTTTCATTCCGTATCGTGTCAAAGAAGGGATCCACATGGATCCAGGCATAATGAAGATCCCCTCTTTGATCCAAAATATCCAGGTACTCATAGGCCTTATCAAAATTCCCCATGGCTGCATAGATACGCGATAGATCACGTAAATACCAGGTGACGTCTGTTGAGATGGCCAACCGTCGATTAATCGATACCTTTGAATAATCTAACAGCTGACTTCGGCCTTCCTGTATTCAAATGGATCAGGGCAAGGTCCATATCCATGTTATCCGTTCGTAGATAAAATTCCTCTGCTTCCTCCCATTTCCTTATAAATAGGAGTACTTTACCCTTTTCTCTCAAGCCAATACTATCCTTTGTCATCAAAATTTTGTCAATAATGTCAAGTGCATCATCAGGTCTTCCAGCAATTATATACGAGTCGATTAAGTTTCCGGTTATGTAACCGTGGGTAAAGCCCTGATCAATTAAGTCTTCCTAAATCGCTATGGCTCTTTCCGAATCCCCTAATGCTTGATGTAAACGTGCCATGAAAATATATCCATCAGGGGATGTTGGATCCCGATCAACCTTGATCAAGGCGTATTCAAAAGCGCTGCCAAAGAGGGCCAGGCAACCGTCTCCAAAATATTGGATGATCTCACCCTTATGCTGTGGGATCTGCCTGTAGCCCATCGCTGAAGCTTCGGTGCAAAATACCTGAAGGCCCTTTCTAGTTTTTTTGGAAGCTAATTTCCTACTATCTTTGGGAAACCATTAACATCGTACCATGATAAAAGGTTTCCCCAAACTTTTCCCTACAAAGCGCATGTTGGTATTCGTCTTTGCAATATGCGCCATCCATACACTTTTGGGTCAATCCCCGGGCCAGGTATACGGGCCGGCATCACCAACCACCAATCCTATGGACCCCAACGGAGATGGATGGATTACCAGCTCTGGCAGCACATTTACGGGAGGGCATGAACTTCCTGAATTTGAAATTCCTTTCATTCCTGTACCGGAGCTTACAGGTGAACCTAATTCAGATCAACAGACAGGAGCCACATGCGGCGCTTCCGATATCGTTGGTGATCCGAACACAGGTTCTGTAGGTGGGTATTATTACATATCAGATCCGGACGGGAATCCTGACAACGGAGATGAACTCATGATTTTCAGGATGCGAATTGCCAGGCAAGCCAACGGGGCATTTGGTTATAGCTTCTTGTTTGATACCGATCTTGCTTTTGGCCCCTCTGATCCGAACAGTGTTTCTGGCAACCCGGGTTTTGAAATAGAGGTCATATATGGGAGCGGTAATAATAATGATGTTCTGGTCGAAAATGTGGATGGTACTACCAGCGGTACGAATATCAGCACCTATGACACTGGCACTAACAGTCAGCGTTCGAGTGCGTTGAATACAAATCCGGGTTGCTCAGGGAACGACCCTATATTTATAGATTGGTATGTGCCGTTGTCTGATATAGGCATTACTACGACACAAAATTTTAGAATAGCCGTTGCCACTGCAAGCTCACCTTCCTCAGCATTGGGAGGTTCAGCATCAGATATTTCCGGTGTGGACGGTGATGTAATTACAAGCGATGATGACCAATTTACCGCTGCTGTGTATGCATCTTCCGATCTTGATGGTGATGGTGTCACCGATATCGATGACGAAGATGACGATAACGATGGCATTTTGGATATCGAAGAGACGCCTGGTGGTGTCGACCCTAATGCAGACTCTGATGGTGACGGGATTTCGGATTATCAGGACACGGATTATCCGGGATTTGTTGATTCCAATTCCGATGGTATCAATGATAATTTTGATACCGATCTGGATGGCATTGAAGATCATATCGATACCGATGCCGACGGTGATGGATGTGCTGATGTCCTGGAAGCAGGTTTTACCGAGAGCTCAACGATACCCGGGGAATTGGAAGGCACGGGTTATGATCCCAACAATGGGCGTGTGACGGGAAATACAGATGGATATACGGGAAGTAATCCCGATGTCAAGGACCCCGGCGTGTCTACTGCTTGCGTCGCTGAACCCACTGATACAGATGGTGATGGAATTACCGATGACCAGGAGGTCATCGATGGTACCGATCCTCTGGATGATTGTGATTCCATTGGAGGAACACCACTGGGAACAAGCGACTGCGATGGCGATGGCCTTACTACGGATGAAGAAACCACTGCCGGTACCGACCCCGACATCGCCGATACTGATGGCGATGGTGTTGATGATGGCCAGGAGGTAACCGATGGTACAGACCCATTGGATGATTGTGATTCAATTGGAGGAACACCGCTGGGAACCAGTGATTGTGATGGTGATGGACTCACCAACGACGAAGAAGCTGCGGCAGGTACCGATCCCGACAATGCAGATACCGATGGCGATGGCATCAGCGACGGCCAGGAAGTAACAGATGGCACCGACCCGCTGGATGATTGTGCTTCTTTGGGCGGTACACCACTGGGTACCAGTGATTGCGATGGTGACGGGCTGACCAACGAGGAAGAGGCCGCGGCAGGGACCGATCCCAACAATGCCGATACAGACGGGGATGGTCTCACGGATGGTGAGGAAGTAAATAATGCGGATGACCCGGCCACAATTGAGACACCAGCCGGGATAAGTGATCCATTAAATGCATGTGATCCCAATCCCGGTGATGCCGGATGTGATAGTGATGGCGATACGCTAACCGATGGTGAAGAAATGCTATTGGGTACGGATCCAAATAATTCGGATTCAGATGGTGACGGTGTGGACGACGGCCAGGAAGTAAGCGATGGCACCGATCCTTTAGATGATTGTGACTCCAGCGGGGGCACACCGATGGGAACAAGTGATTGTGACGATGATGGCTTAACCATCGACGAAGAAGCAATAACCGGCACCGATCCCAACAACCCAGACACTGATGGCGATGGTGTTGAAGACGGCCAGGAAGTATCGGATGGTACAGACCCATTAGATTCATGCAGTTCGATCGGAGGTACGCCAACTGCATCCGCCGAATGTGAAATTGAAGTGGAAAATGACCTGGTGGATCCTAATTTGAATGGAGGAACCTTTATCATCCGTAACATTGAAAATTTCCCGGATAATACGGTAGAGATCTATAATAGATGGGGTGTGAAAGTGTACGAGACTATTGGATATAATAACCAAGAAAATGCTTTCAGAGGTATTTCCAATGGTAGGGCAACTCTTCAGGAGAATGAGCAATTACCCGTGGGTGTCTATTTCTATGTCATCAAGTACACGGTTAATGGTGTAGGAAAATCAAGAGCCGGTTATTTATATATCAACCGTTAAGACGGATTAGCGTGAATAGTATGAAAAACGTATATATCGCATTTGTATTATTGTCGACAGCCTCCATTGGTTTGTATGCACAGCAGGATGCCCAGTATACCCAGTATATGTATAACACGCTTGCGGTGAACCCTGCATATGCAGGTTCTCGGGGTGTGTTCAGTATAACAGCCCTGCACCGGTCACAATGGGTAGGTCTCGATGGGGCCCCCAGAACACAGACACTTAATTTTAACACCCCGGTTTCGGAGCGTGTGGGTATTGGCCTCTCTGTGGTTAACGATGAAATAGGGAACGGTACCAATCAGGACACCTATATAGATGGCGTTTTTTCGTACACCGTTCCAACCTCTGAAAAAGGGAAACTTTCCCTGGGATTAAAAGCAGGCGGTCACTTTTTAAACGTGGATTTTAATCGACTGCGAAATTATCAATCCGCTGGAAATGTAACGGCACCACCCAATATTGACAAGAAGTTTTCTCCCAATTTTGGTGCAGGAGTGTATTACCACACCGATGCCTTCTATGTCGGACTTTCCGTACCCAATTTTCTGGAAACGGAACATTTTGAACGTTCTGGTGATACAGGCGGAACATCCTTCCTTGCACAGGAACGTATGAACTGGTATCTGATTTCAGGTTACGTTTTTGATATCGATAAAGATTGGAAATTCAAACCGGCATTACTTTTAAAAGCAGTAAAAGGTGCTCCATTGCAAGCCGATTTATCCGCCAGTTTTTTGCTTCGTGACAAATTCTCGTTTGGCGCAGCCTATCGTTGGAGTGCCGCGCTAAGTGCTTTGGTTGGCTTGCAATTGACCGACCAGCTGATGCTCGGGCTTGCCTATGATCGTGAAACGACCAAATTGGGTAATACAGCTTTTAATGATGGTTCTTTTGAGGTGTTTTTGAGGTATGAGTTCAGGACCCGGTATGAACGAGTATTAACCCCAAGATTCT
>JAOTYW010000301.1 GCA_029861705.1 Flavobacteriaceae bacterium | reverse complement strand
GCCCGCGAGGGCGTTTTTTTTTACTTATGAGATCCCAGCAACTTCTTATCCTTTGTTGTTTGCTCACTATGGGCGTCTACGCCCAAAAACGAGTAGTTAAGTCGCTCGTTAACCCACGTACAACTTGGGTCCATATTGATTCGGAGCAGTGTTATCAATTACAACTTCGCAACTCGGATAGCAATGAGGTAAGTGTAGAAGCCAAACTTGATGGAGAATACAGCGAAGACCTGCTGATCAGTATGGAAGAAGACGGAAATACCTTAGTGATAACTCCTGGATTCCGGCCTAATTTTAAGCATCCGAATGATAAATTGAGTGCACATAAGGTGGTATCAGTGTCTCTTGTGGTGGCCATTCCGAAGTACACGAATTTCAGGATCTGGGGAACCCATACCGAAGTAAGTGCAGAAGGTGTATTTACCAAAGGTAAGATCAGCCTTGATGATGGAAGATGTAATGTACAAGCCGAGGCGGAGGAATTAGAGGTGATCACCCAAAGTGGTGATATTCTGTACTCGAGCAGCGGGGCAATACTCAAAGCCGAATCAAAATTTGGAACAGTGGGCGGCGATACGATTGCCCATGGGAATGGGATGGTAACCCTTCAAACCATTTCTGGGGATATACAGCTGGTGCAAGTAGAATAGGCGGTTGTTAACACATGTTTAAATCTTGAGACAAGTCGTAGAATTGTTCTATTTTTACCGCCGCTAGCGCACTATCTATGAGCAAAAGGCACGCTATCTTACTGATCGTTCTGGTTCTGGTTCTGGACCAGATCTCCAAGATCTACATTAAAACTAATTTTTACCTGGGCGAGAGCGTCGAGGTTTTTAATTGGTTCAAGATCCTTTTCATTGAGAATGAGGGCGCGGCCTGGGGTGCCAAGCTGAGCGATATATTTCCTATCTCTGATGAAAAAGGAAAGCTCATACTCACCCTGTTCCGTTTGCTCGCAATCTGCGGGATCGGGTATTGGCTGTGGGATATTATTCGCAAGGCGGCTTCAAGGACATTAATCATTGCGGTTTCACTCATATTTGCCGGAGCCGTGGGGAATATTATCGATTCCCTTTTCTACGGCTTGATCTTTAACGACAGTACAAACCAGATCGCCAGCTTTATGGCTGAGGATAATTATGGTGGCCTATTTTATGGCAAAGTGGTGGATATGCTTTATTTCCCAATAATTGATGCGAGCTGGCCGAAGTGGGTGCCTTTAGTGGGGGGTAGTAGCTTTCGCTTTTTTGAACCCGTTTTTAACCTGGCAGATACGGCTATAAGTACAGGGGTTGGTATCCTCTTAGTCTTTAATAAGAAAGCCTTTGGTAAGAAGGAGGAAGAAAGTACAGAAGCGCCTCAGAACGTATAAGTACTGATAGGGGTAATGCAATAATCCAGCGTAATGTCTTCTGGTCTTATGTCGTCTATTTTCACCTCAGCTTCAAAGAAAGATAGTCCAATCTTGATCACATCCGGCCTGCACTGCTTCAGGAATACATCGTAAAATCCTTTTCCATAGCCCACTCTGTGACCGTCCATATCAAAAGCGAGCAGGGGAACAAAAACCACATCGATCTTTTCGACAGGGACTTCAATACCATCTATGGGTTCAGGAATATCCCACTGATTTGGTTTTAGAGTGGTGGCATCGGTTAGTAGAAAATGCTCGAGGGAATTGGTGCCACTTACTTTGGGAACAACAATTTGTTTGTCTTTGCCCTGAAGGAGGGTGAGGATAAAACTCGTGTCTACTTCTTTTTGCGAAGGAATGGCTAGAAAAGTATGAAAATAAGTAGCCCTCCAAATAGGGAGGGCTACTACATTGTTCGCGATGCGCATACTTTTTTCCGGAATCGCATCAGCGCTCAATGCGTGTCTTAATTTGTGGTAGTTTAATCGTAGTTGTTCTTTAATCATACGGGTCGATTAAACCATACTTAGTTGGGGGATTTTTGTTTTGCTTTATTCTTTAGCAGCAACTGCAAAATAAATTTTAAAGAATAACATCAGAATCAGATACATCCCCACAGTGATGAAATAGTTATCCATTTTGGTTCGATTTTGATGGCCCTAATATAACATAATTTTTGAAATAGCAACCCACGAACGATACTTTTTTATCGATGAAATGCACATTTTTTTAACATTTAGGAGCGTAGGTTTTAAATATTTATTAACAAAAAGACTTATAAATAGGTATATTTTAGAATATTACCCGCTTTCTTATAAGAATATTCTGATTGTGACCTACAGC